>JALYZQ010000167.1 GCA_030948805.1 Actinomycetota bacterium
GACGTGACCCATGAGATGGGGTCCCCGGACGCCGACGTGGCGCTGGCCAAGGACGGCGTGGAGGCCCACCTCCAGGAGCTGCTGGCCGAGTCGCCGCAATGGTGCGGCGAGGGCCTCACGCTGGTGCGCCGCGAGTGGCCCACCGACATCGGCCCGGTGGACCTCATGTGTCGCGAGTCCGGCGAGGGCTGGGTGGCGGTGGAGATCAAGCGGATCGCCGGCATTGACGCAGTCGAGCAACTGGCGCGCTATCTGGAGCGCATCCGCTCAGACCCCGCCTTCTCCGTCTGCCGCGGCGTCCTGGCCGCCCAGCTGATCAAGCCCCAGGCCCGGGTGCTGGCCGCGGCGCGGGGGATTGCCTGCGTCGAAGTGGATCTGGCGGTGCTGCGCGGTGAGCGCGAGCCGGAGCTGAGATTGTTCGCGGCATGACCGACGCCCCAGCTGTCCTCACCGAGCGCCGCGAGCGAATTCTCGTGGCGACGATCAACCGTCCTGAGCAGCGAAACGCCGTCAACGCCGCCGTGGCTGCGGGAATCGCCGCGGCCATGGACCAGCTCGACGCCGACGAGGGCCTGTCGATCGGGATCCTGACCGGATCGGGTGCAGGCTTCTGCGCCGGCATGGATCTCAAGGCTTTCGTGGCCGGTGAGTCGCCGCACGTCCCCGGCCGCGGCTTTGCCGGGATCACCCGCCGGGCCGCGGCCAAGCCGCTGATCGCCGCCATTGAGGGCTTCGCCGTGGCCGGGGGCCTAGAGGTGGCTCTGTCCTGTGACCTGATAGTGGCCGCCCGCGGTGCCAAGCTCGGTATCCCGGAGGTCAAGCGGAGCCTGGTCGCCGCCGGAGGGGGCCTCATGCGCCTACCTCGCGTGCTGCCTCGCGGCATCGCCATGGAGATGGCCCTGACCGGCGATCCGATCCTGGCCGAGCGTGCTCAGGAGCTTGGCCTGGTCAACCGGCTGGCCGAGCCCGGGGAGGCGCTGAGCGTCGCGCTGGAGATGGCGCACGCGGTGGCCCAGAACGGTCCCCTGGCCCTGGCGGCGAGCAAGCGCATTCTCATCGAAGCCGTGGATTGGCCCGACGCCGAGTTCTTCGAGCGTCAGGAGGAGATCTCCCGGCCGGTCATGCGCTCGGAGGACGCCCGGGAGGGCGCGACGGCGTTCTCCGAAAAGCGCGCTCCGGTCTGGAAAGGCCGCTGAGGCTAAGCGCCGGTTTGCTGCCCCCACCCGGTGGCCACCAGCGAGCGCGAGCCCCCATGGTCACGGTGCTCACCGAGATAGATCCCCTGCCACGTTCCCAGGCTCAGGCGCCCGCTGGCGACCGGCAGCATGAGGCTCGCTCCCAGCAGAGCGGCCTTGACGTGGGCGGGCATGTCGTCATCGCCCTCCAGGGTGTGGGTCCAGTAGCGCGCCCCCTCCGGCACGGCCTGGTTAAACCAGCTCTCGAAGTCGCGTCGGACGTCGGGGGATGCGTTCTCATTGAGCGTCAACGAGGCTGAGGTGTGACGGATCAGGAGGTGCAGCAATCCCACCTCCAGCTGGGCGACCTCGGGCAGCGCGTCCAGCACCTCGCTGGTCACCAGGTGAAAGCCGCGCGGCCTGGGGGCCAGGGCGATCTGGCGCTGAAACCAGGTCACGGTGCCTGGAACTCCTCGGGCAGGCGAGCCACGCGCATCTGAACCCGCCCACCCGCAAACGGCACCCCCTCGCCCTCCAAGCGCCGGCGCTGGTGCCGGCCCTTGGCCAGCGTGCCGTCGGCCCGCACGATCCGGTGCCACGGAACCGACGGATCCCGGCAGGCGCTGAGCACGGCGCCGGCCAGGCGGGGGGCGCCCGGTGAGACGTCGCCGTAGGTGCGCACGAAGCCCTCAGGCACGGTGCGCACCCGGTCGAGAATGAGATCTGCGCGCTCGGAGCTGGACAGGCGACCGGCCATCAGGACCGAGCATAAGCCGCGCCCGGGGCGCGGCCACGTGTCTAATCCTGATAGTTTCACGCGACCGCCGAATTCCCCGCAACTAGCGGGGAAGCGAGGGACCCAAGATTTCCCTGGGGCGAATCGCCGCCTGATGGCGGCGTAGCGCGTTAAGCGCGAGCCCGACAGCTAACCCCGTAGGCGGTTGATGCCGCCGCCATGCTGCCCAGCGCTCCCCGCCGCCCTACCGCACTACGCCTGCTCGCCGCCATGATGGCGATAGGCGCGCTGCTGTTCACCGCCGCCGGCCACCAGGTCCCGGCGGCGGCAGCGACGCCCAGCCTCGGAGCCCTCAACGGGCAACTGGGTCAGGAGCAGGCCCGCCAGCAGCACCTGAGCTCGAGCATGGCCTCGCTGTCAGGACTGATCGGATCGCTCGACGGTCAGATCGCGCTCGTCCAGAGCCGTGAAGTTGCCGTGCGCCAGGCGCTGGCCAACGACCGCGCCCAGCTGGCCAAGGTGGCCGCAGAGCTGCGCCGCGAGCAGGCGCGGCTGCGCGTCCTGCGCGCGCGTCTGGCCCGCGCCCGCATGCTGCTATCCGGTCAGCTACGCTCAAGCTACGAGGGCGACCGGCCCGACCTGGTCTCGGTTGTCCTCACCGCGCACGGCTTCAAGGACCTGCTCGAGCAGATCACCTTCCTGGGCCGGGCCGAGCACCAACAGCAAACGATGATCGCCGTGACCCGCGCGGCCAAGGCCCAGGCTGCGGCCGCGGCCGCACAGCTGACCGCCACCCAGGTCCGCGATCGTCAGATGACCCAGGCGGCGGCCACACGCGCCCAGGCTCTGCAGGGCATGAACGCGTTGCTGGCGGCCAAGCAGGGCGCCTTGTCACGAGCCCGCTCGGCTCAGCAGGCCTCGCTGCAGGCCAGTCGTGACCGCGCCACGGGCCTCCGTTCGCGGATCGCCAG
>JALYZQ010000169.1 GCA_030948805.1 Actinomycetota bacterium
CGCATGCCTCGGCCCAGCGGTCCGCTCGGCATCCTGCCTCGCCGGAACGGACCGCGGCCGAGTCATCCGGCTCCGAACATCACAGCGCGGCGGCCAGCTCCGCGGGACTCGTGACCGGGGCCGAGCAGACAAAGCGCTCGCACACGTAGGCCGCCGCCTGGCCGTCCACGGGCTTCCGGCCTTCGAGGAGCGCGACGCCGTCGCTGACGCCCCCGGCCAGCACGAGGTGGGGCCGGTAGGCGCCGCGGACCACCCGGACCAGGTCGTCGGCCCCCTCCCCGACGATCGCTACCTCGCGCACCGCCCCGAGATAGAAATCAAACGCCTGCAAAGCGTGGCCGAAGGCCAGCGGGTGACGCCCGGCGATCGGCGCCAGCAGGCCCAGCACGCTCACGGCGTGCTCCTCATAGCGCGCCTCGCCGGACAGCAGGGCCAGCCGCAGCAAACCGTAGGCCGCCGATGAGGCGCCCGAGGGAATCGGCGAGTCCTCGAGGTCCTTGCGCCGGGCCCAGCCCGAAGCGTCACCGGCGGTGGTGAAGAAGCCGCCGTGCTCGGGGTCGGCGAAGCGCTCGATCAGCGTGTCGGCCAGCGCCGTCGCCTCGCCGTACCAGCGGGGATCAAACGTGGCCTCGTAGAGATGCGTGAGGGCCGCCAGCAGGTAGGCGTGGTCGTCCAGGTAGCCCTCGATCTTCGCCGTTCGCAGCAGCCGGCCGTCGGGGTCGCGTCGCTCCCGGGCAACGAACTCGGCGCACTGCACGGCAGCGGTCACGTAGTCCTCGCGCTCCAGCACGGCCCCGGCCTCGGCCAGGGCGGAGATCATCAAAGCGTTCCAGGCCGTGAGGCGCTTGTCGTCTTGGCCCGGCCATACCCGCTGGCGGCGCGCCTCGTAGAGACGGCGGCGGATCTCCTCGCGCTGGCCGGGCTCGGGCCCCCGGGCCTCCAGCACGAGCCCGTGTTCGAAGGGGTGGGGCTGAAAGTAGGCCTCGGCATCCTCGTAGAGGTCGCCCAGCACGTCGCGCAGCTCGGCCTCGCTCCAGACGTAGAACTTGCCCTCCACGCCTTCGGAGTCGGCGTCCAGCGCGCAGCAGAAGCCACCTTCGGCGCCCCGCATCTCTCGCAGCGCCCAGTCCAGCGTCTCGGTGCAGACGCGGCGCAGGCGCTCGTCGCCGGAGACCTGCCAGCCGTGCAGGTAGGCCCGGGCCAGCAGGGCGTTGTCGTAGAGCATCTTCTCGAAGTGGGGCACTGTCCAGGTGGCATCGACGGCGTAGCGCGAGAAGCCGCCACCGACCTGGTCATAGATGCCGCCCTGGGCCATGGCCCGCAGCGTGGACAGCGACATCTCGGTCTCCCCGCGCATGATCAGGAACTCGATCGCCGAAGCCATCGGGAACTTGGGCGCCCGGCCAAACCCGCCGTCGCGGGGGTCATAGGAGCCACGCAGTCCCTCCGCGGCAGCCAGCAGGATCTGCTCGCTGATCGGCTCATGCGAGGTTCGCAGTCGCGTGCTGGCGCCGATCGAGGCCAGGACCTGCTCGCCGGAGCGCAGCACGTCCTCGCGCCGCTTGGCCCAGGCGTCGCTGACGGCCTCCAGCACCGTGCGCCAGCTCGGCAGGCCGTGGCGCGGCTGGGGCGGGTAGTAGGTGCCGACGTAGAAGGGGGCCTGCCCGGGGGTGAGGAAGGCGTTCAGCGGCCAGCCGCCCTGTCCGGTCATGGCCTGACAGGCCTCCATGCAGACGGCGTCGACGTCGGGGCGCTCCTCGCGGTCGACCTTGATGCACACGAAGCGCTCGTTCATCAACGCGGCGATCTCGGGGTCCTCGAAGGACTCGCGCTCCATCACGTGACACCAGTGACAGGCCGAGTAGCCGATCGAGATCAGCAGCGGTCGCTGCTGCTCCCGGGCCCGGGCCAGCGGCTCCTCACCCCAGGCGTACCAGTCGACCGGGTTGTCCTGGTGCTGGAGCAGGTAGGGGGAGGTCTCGGCGGCCAGGCGGTTGGGCATGGCTTGACGCTACCGCGATCTGCTTGGAACCTCGTCCGGCGTACGGACATTAGGCTTGGCGCAGTGCCGCGCGACCCAAAGGAGTGGACTTGCCAGACCATCGAGAGCCGGTGACCGCGCCCGGCGCGCCTGCCGCGATCGGGCCCTATGTGCATGCGATCCGGACCGGCCGGCTGCTGTTCTGCTCCGGGCAGATCCCGCTCGATCCCCGCACCGGGGACCTGGTCGGCCACACCGCCGCCGATCAGGCCGGGCGTTGCCTGGAGAACCTGGCCGCCGTCTGCCAGGCCGCCGGGGCCAGCCTCGGCGAGGCGGTCAAGGTGACCATCTACCTGACCGACATGTCGGCCTTCGCGGAGGTCAACGAGGTCTACGGCTCGTTCTTTGAGTCCAGCCCGCCGGCTCGCGTGGCCGTGGGAGTGGCCGCCCTGCCCAAGGGCGCTCAGGTCGAGATGGACGCGGTGGTGGCGCTTGACGCTTGAGCACGACGCTCGGCCTGGGATAACTGCGGACGACGTTGAGCGAGCCGCCGCCGCCGGGCGGGAGATCATCCGCGAGACCCCGGTGCTGAGCTCCCAGACGCTGGCGGAGCGCACCGGGGCCAAGGTGGCGCTGAAGGCCGAGAACCTTCAGCGCACCGGCTCCTTCAAGCTGCGTGGCGCGCTGGCCAAGATCGCCTCGCTGGGGGATGTGGCCTGCGAGCGGGGGGTGGTGGCCGGGAGCGCCGGTAACCACGCCCAGGCGGTGGCCTACGCCGCTCGGGTTCGGGGGGTGCCGTGTGAGGTGTTCATGCCCGAGACCGCGCCCATCGCCAAGGTCGAGGCGGCCATCTCTCTGGGCGCTGAGGTGCGCCTGGTCGGGGCCAGCGTCGAGGAGTCACTGGCCGCCGCTCACGAGCGGGCGGCGGCGGGGGGCCTGGCCTTCGTGCATCCCTTCGACGACCCCGAGGTCATCGCCGGCCAGGGGGGCCTGGGGCTCGAGCTGCTGCGACAGGTCCCGGGGCTGGGCCGGGTCATCGTGCCCGTGGGCGGCGGCGGGTTGATCAGTGGCGTGGCCGTGGCGATCAAGTCCGTCCGCCCTGAGGTCGAGGTGATCGGCGTTCAGGTCGATACCTGCGCGCCGTTTCCGGCCTCGCTCTCGGCCCGGGAGCCCGTGGCGGTCGACTCCGCGCTGACGATCGCCGACGGGATCGCGGTCAAGCGGCCGGGCCGGCTCACCCTGGAGCTGATCAGCCGCTGGGTGGACGGGATCGTCGTCGTGGGCGAGGATGAGGTGGCCGAGGCGATGGTCTTCCTGCTCGAGCGGGCCAAGCTGGTCGTCGAAGGGGCGGGCGCTGTTGGGGTGGCCGCCGTGCTGGCCGGGCACGTCGACCCGATGGCGCAAGGAACCACCGCGATCGTGCTCTCAGGGGGCAACGTGGATCCGGGGCTGCTGGCTCAGATCGCGCGGCGTCACGAGAGCCAGGCCGGCCGGCGCTTCGTGCTCCTGGCCCGTCTGTCTGATCGCCCAGGGTCGCTGGCCCGGCTGCTGGCCCTGGTGGGTCAGCTCGGGGCCAACCTGCTCGATGTCGAGCACATCCGCGAGGGCTTTGACCTCCACGTGCGCGAGACCGCCGTCCAGCTCGTGCTGGAGACCCGCGGGCCCGAGCACACGGCGGCGGTCAGCCGAGCCGTGCGCGATGCCGGCTACGCCACGCCGCGCGCGGTGCGGTAGGCCTCGGCGGCGGAGACCAGCGCGCCGATCACCCGGCTGCGCTGATCGGCCTCGGGGTGCCACTGGACGCCGAGCACGAAGCTGCGATCGGGAGCCTCGATCGTCTCGGGCAGCTCGTCCAGGGTGGAGTGACCGGTCACGACCAATCCCTCCCCGATCACGTCCACGCCCTGGTGGTGGTGAGACTTGGTGGCGTGCAGCTCCTGGCCGGCGGCCAGCGCGGCCAGTGTGTCTCCGACCAGGCGGACATCGTGGTCTGAGTCGGCGAAGCTGCCCGGCGTGCGGCGGTGCTCCTCGTGGCCGAGGGTCTCAGGCAGGTGCTGCAGCAGGGTGCCGCCGAAGGCGACGTTGAGCAGCTGCATGCCGCGGCAGATGCCCAGCACGGGCATGTCGCGCTCCACCGCGCGGCGGGTCAGGGCGATCTCGACCTGGTCGCGCTCGGGCATGGTCGTGTTGGTGGCCGGATGGGGCTCGGCGCCGTAGCTGCCCGGATCGATGTCGTTGCCCCCGGCCAGGATCAGGGCGTCGATGCGGTCGAGCATCTCATCGGGCATCTGCACCAGCCGGCGATCGGGGGGGATGATCAGGGCCAACGCGCCCGCCCGGTGGATGGCGTCGATGTAGGCGAAGGGCAGCACCGCTGCGGCCTGATTCCAGACTCCCCAGGAGGCCTCGGTGCACGCCGCGCAGATTCCGATTGCCGGGCGCGTTTCAGTCATCGGGTTTGAGACTAGCCACGCAGCAGCGCGCGCTGGATCTTGCCGCTGGCCGTCTTGGGCAGCTCGCGGGCGAAGTCGACGATCCGCGGGTACTTGTAGGGCGCCGTCTGCGCCTTGACGTGATCCTGGAGCGTGCCGGCCAGGGCCGGGCTGGGGGCGTAGCCGTCGCGCAGGACGACGACCGCGCGGACCACGGCGCCACGCTCCTCGTCAGGCGCGGCCACGACCGCGGCCTCGGCCACGGCTGCGTGGGAGACCAGCGCCGACTCGACCTCGAATGGCCCGATCCGGTAGCCGGCGGAGATGATCACGTCGTCGGTGCGGCCCTCGAAGTACAGGTAGCCATCCTCGTCCTGGCCGACCCGGTCTCCGGTCCGCCAGGGCGCTGACTCCGGAGCCGGCGTCTGATCGAGGTAGGCGACGAAGAAGGTGGGATCGCTGCCGGGATCGGCCAGCACCAGCTCGTCGTCGACGACCTGGAGCGCGATCCCCGGCAGGGGACGACCCATCGACCCCGGGCGCACCTGGGCGCCGGGCGGCGTGCCGGTCAGCTGGCCGGTCTCGGTCTGGCCGTAGCCGTCGCGGATCTCGATCCCCGTGCCGTCCCGGAAGGCCCTGAGCACCTCGGGGTTCAGGGCCTCGCCGGCGGCGACCAGCCCGCGCAGGCCCGGGACCGGGTTCAGGGTGGCGCGCTTGGCGATCACCCGGTACTCGGTGGGGGCCATGCAGAGCACGTTGACCTCCTCGGAGGCCAGGACCTCCAGCCGCTGGGCGGGGTCGAAGCGGGCGTCGTGAAGCAGCGCGGCGGCGCCGCCCAGCCAGGGGGCGATGAACACGTTGCGCGCCGACTTTGACCAGCCGCTGGCCGCCGTGCACCAGACCAGGTCACCCGATCGCGCGTCCAGCCAGTGCTCGGCCTGAAGGCGCTGCCCGGGCAGGTAGCGCTGTGCGTGCACGATCCCCTTGGCCTCGCCGGTCGTCCCGCTGGTGAAGGTGATCAGCGCCGGGTCGGTGGGGTTTAGCTCTGCCGGCGGGGCGGGCTCGGCGTCTTGCCACAGCTTCTCGTCGGGGATCAGCAGGACCTCGCAGCGCGGGGCGGCAGCGCTGAGCTCTGCGGCGTTGCGCTCGTCGGCCACGATCAGCTTGGGTTGCGCGGCGGCCAGGCGCTGGGCGATGTCCTTGGCCCGCAGCTGCTCATTGCCGGGCAGCGCGACGGCGCCGATGCGAAAGCAGGCCACCATGGTCAGCACCCACTCGAGCCGGTTGCCGATCAGCGTCATGACCACGTCGCCCTTGTTGACACCGCGGTTCTGCAGGGTTCCGGCCAGGCGGGCGGCGAGATCGGCGACCTGCCCGAAGCTGTACTCGTGGCGCTCGCCGGTGCGGGTCAGCTCGACCAGGGCCCGCCGCTGGGGGGGCGCTGCGTCCACGACGTCGCGGGCGAAGTTCATCGCCCGGTGGAGTCTGCCATCTGAGGATCCCCGAAAGCCCGCGGTGGGCGGTTGGTAGCCTGGCTTGGATGGGATGGATGACCGGCACCGGACCGTTGGGGCGCCAGCCGGCGGGCCACTTCGACTTCGAGCCCCCGGAGCCGGGGTGGGCGGTCTACCTCGAGCCGTCGCCCAAGCGCGTGCGCGTGGAGGTGGGCGGAGAGGTGATCGCCGACAGCCGCCGGGTGATGATGCTGCATGAGTCCGGCCAGCAGCCGATCTACTACTTCCCGCCCGCGGACGTGCGCGACGAGTTCCTGGACCCCTCAGACCGCCACACCCATTGCCCCAAGAAGGGTGATGCGTCGTTCTACACGATCAACGCCGGCGGCCAGACCGTGGAAGCGGGGGCCTGGTATTACCCCGATCCGCTGGAGCACGCTCCCGAGGGCCTACAGGACCTCATCGCCTTCTACTTCAACCGCATGGACCGCTGGCTGGAGGAGGGGGAGGAGATCGGCGTGCACCCGCGCGACCCCTACCACCGGGTCGACGTGGTGGCCAGCGACCGCTTGGTGCGTGTGTCCCTGGGCGGCTCGGTGCTGGCGCAGACCGACCGGGCCGTCGCCCTGTTCGAGTCCAACCTGCCGGTCCGCTGGTACATCCCGCGTGAGGACGTGTCGGCTTCGCTGGAGCCGTCGGACACGGTGACCCGCTGTCCCTACAAGGGCACGGCGAGCTACTACTCGGTCGCGTCTGAGTCAGACGTCATCTGGTACTACGAGGACCCGCTGCCCGAAGTGGGGCGAATCAAGGACCTGCTGTGCTTCCTCAACGAGAAGGTGGACATCGAGCTCGACGGCGAGCGGCAGGAGCGCCCCGAGTCACCGTGGAGCCAGGGGGTCAAGTCCGAGCGTCCGGCGCAGAACGCGTCTCCGG
The DNA here is from genome assembly GCA_030948805.1 of Actinomycetota bacterium. Classification (GTDB taxonomy): domain Bacteria; phylum Actinomycetota; class Thermoleophilia; order Solirubrobacterales; family Solirubrobacteraceae; genus Palsa-465. The sequence continues at coordinate 6,804 of JALYZQ010000169.1, forward strand.
CTTCGACCCGCGGTTAGCGCCTCTGTTCCAGGATGGTGTGGAGCCGGCGGGCCTCCGGGCCGGGGCGACCGATCATGCGCCCCCAGGTGATCCGGACGGTGACCAGCCCCGCGGCCAGGGTGTCGGCATCGCGGTCGCGGTCTGACTCAAAGGCGTGGCGGCCGCGGTGAAACTCCCACCCGTCCAGCTCGACGATGACTCTTTCGCGCGGAAACAGCGCGTCGACCTCGTGGCCGGCCACGCGGGTGTTGATGAGCGGAACCGGGAGTCCGTAAAGGGCGCAGAAGAGCAGGAAGGCGTCCTCGAACTCTGACCGGGTGGGCGCACCGGCCTCCTGGATTACGGCGAGCAGCTTGGCATGTGCGGGGTGATAGGGAAAGCGGGTGACAACGTCGGCGATGGCGTCCAGGTGGAGCAGGCCCGCGCGGCGAGCGTCCGCGACTCGACGGCTCAGCTGTCCGGCCGCGAGGTCCGAGGCACAGTCCAAGAACGTGCGGGCGGGGCTGGTGGCCCGGATGCCCAGCTGCGTGCGGAGGTCTGAGCGGGTGAGGCCGGGGGCTTTGTGGGTGACGATCTGTGGACGCTCTTTTCGGTCGCCGCTGATGACGTGCAGAGGGAAGTCCCACTCAGAGGCAAAACCCCACAGCGTGAGAGCCGACCGGTGGCTGAGCGCCGCGCCCGGACCGCAGGCCAGCACCGCGGCTGCCGCCCGCTCCAGCGGCGTCGCCGGTGGCCGACCGACCGCATAGACGCCGGCATGCACCCGGAAGAGCTGCTTGTGGCGGCAGCGGTAATTGATCGCGTCGGACCCCAGCCCGGCCCGCAGAAGCTGCGGGCGCGTGACGTTGCCGTGCTGGCGCGCAGCGAGGGCCGCGACCTTGGAGTCGAGGCGGATTTTCTGTCCATAGGACATAAGATCCGCCCAGGGTCCCACGCGGACCGCTCCCGGCGGGCGAACCGGCACAGTGTTGTGACAAGTATTCTCGCTGGCACCCGAGAAACGCCGTCCAGGAGCGCCCATACCCGATGGCCGTAGCGAGCCCCCACAGCGACATAACCGACGAGCAACGCGCGATCTGCGAGATGGTCCGCCAGTTCGCCGACGAGCAGATCATCCCCAACGCCGAGCACTACGACAGCGAGGACAGCTTCCCCGAGCCGATCGTCGAGCAGATGAAGGAGCTGGGGCTGTTCGGGGTCACGATCCCCGAGGAGTACGGGGGCATGGGCCTGGACCTGACGACCTACGCGATGATCGTGGAGGAGCTCAGCCGGGGCTGGATCAGCATCTCGGGGATCGTCAACACTCACT
>JALYZQ010000176.1 GCA_030948805.1 Actinomycetota bacterium
GGTGAGTCGGGCTGCGGCGTCTGGCAGGTCAGGCCCCGGATGGGCCTGATCGGCATGCTGATGGGCTGGTGGCAGGTCAAGCTCTCCTCCGGCTGTCCCTTAGCCTGGGGCTGCGGAGCCTTCTCCGCAGCCCGGTCAGCCCGCGTTTAGCGAAGCCCCCGCGGCCTTCGCCGGGATCGCCGTCGTGCGTGTCCTGCTGAGAAACGGCACCGGTGCGGTGCTGCTCACGCTGATCATGTTCATCGGCAGCCTCGGGCTGTGGGTGGGCACGCCGCTGCTCTGGCTCTGGGTCGGCTCTCAGATCCAAGGCGCCACTGAGTCCATCGGCCTGGCCATCAGCGCGATGTTCATCGGCGTGGTCGCCCAGGTCATCATCCTGGCCTCGCTGCTGGCCAAGCTCAGTGACACCTACCGGGCCAACTGCCTGGCCCGCGGGCTGAATGATCCCGGCCACATCGTGCTGGAGGGCGTGCTCGTGGTCAGCGCGATGCTCACGCTGGCCGTGTTCGTGGTCTGGTTCTTCTTCCTCGCCGGCGCCGAGCCGGTGCCGGTGGGGATGAATCTCTAGCTCCTCACCGCGTGGGGGGTGATCCGTTCTGGTAACGCCAGACGTTACTCAGATGGCTCACCACCCCCGCGGACACCGCCGAGCGCCGGGCGGTGATGGCCGATATGGATGCCGCGTCGGCCGACTGGCCCGAGTGACCCGCGGCGAGGTCTTCCGCATCCGACTGCCTGCCGGACGCGGCCGTGAGCAGCGCGGCCGGCGCTATGGCGTGATCCTGCAATACCCAGCCCCGCGGCCACACAGGGGCCGCCTACAGGCAGCCCGGCCCCGACGCGCCCCGCCCCCCTGGCTGGGAACGGGGCGCACCCGGACGGAGCCAGGGAGCCAGGTCAGACGAAGGCGATCCCGGCCTGACGCTGTCCGCCGGCCTGGACGGTCGACGGCGGTACGCCCACACGTTCCTGGAGGCCTTCGGCCAGCAGTCGACGCTGGCGATCGGTGAGCTTGCCGACGGGCTTGGTCTCCACGATCTGGTTACGCGACAGGAACTTGCGACACCTCGTGCTGCCCCAGCGCCGCTGACTCATGAGCAGCTCGCTCACCGGCCAGCTACTGGCCTCCGCGGGGCAGGCGATAAGGACTTGCGCTGCTGACACTTCGCCGAGAGCGATACTTCGCTTGAGTCCGGCGCGTGCGAGTCGGATCTCATTGGCGCGCTCCAACGCCCGGAGACGTTGGGGCTCCGCGGTTCTCCTGACGGTCTGCTGCGTCATGTAGATATCTCACTCCCGCTTGTTTGTGGTCCGCTGGGGGCGGACGTTGACCATTATGCGGCCGGGCAGCATGGATCCTCACACCCATGAACAGTCCGGCCGAACTGCGCTCTAAATTGAGGAGGGGCCTGCGATCGTGCCACCGAGGCTGGTCTGCCCCGCTCGGCCGCTACTCACTATCGCTGGCCACGATTGATCTCCGTGCGACGCGTTGAAAGCTAGAACAACGGTTCGGTCACAGCAACGTCACAACCGACCACGGATGCGCACAGAGCGCCTTTTTTATGTGTGAGGCGTCTTGTGCAGGAGCGGACAAGATCTGAGGGCCACTTTGGCCGCCCCGGCGAAGGCCACTAGGCGGCCGGAAGCGCGCCGTGCTCGGCTTCGAACTCGCGCTTGACCCGCGCGAAGATCTCCAGCGCCCGGTCCAGGGTGGGCCGGTCGTGCGTGGCCATCACGCTGGTGCGCAGCAGAGCGCCAGCGGGGGGCACGGCGGGATGCAGCGCGACGTTGACGAACACCCCGGCGTCGTACAGGGCCTTCCACAGGAAGGTCGCCTTCCAGTCATCGCCGACCACCACGGGCACCACCGTGGTCACCACCTCGGTCCCGTCAGCCAAGCGGGTGGGCTTGACCACGGAGAACCCCAGCCGGCTCAGGCCGGCGTGCAGGTAGCGCGCGTTGTCCAGAGCCCGGGCGAACAGCTGTGGGCCCTCGGCCGAGCGGCAGATGCGCACCGCGGCCAGGGTGGCCCCGACGGCGGCCGGCACGGCGGCGGCGGTGAACATGAAGGGCCGCGATTGGATGCGCAGGTACTCCACGACGTCAGCCGGCCCCGCGATCACGCCGCCGCAGGAGGCAAGTGACTTGGAGAAGGTGGCCATCCGCAGGTCCACCCGGTCCTCGACGCCGAACAGCTCCGACGTTCCGGCCCCCCGGGCGCCGAG
>JALYZQ010000196.1 GCA_030948805.1 Actinomycetota bacterium
CGTCACCGGTGATGAAGCCCTCGCCGAACTGACGGCCGATCGTGCCGGCGTAGCAGTTCTGGAACGCCTTCTCGGTGATGTCGAACCCGGCCGGGTCGATGTAGTGCTGCATGTACAGCCGCTTGAGATTCATCTGGATCGTCGAGTGACGAACCTCGTCGATCATCTGAATGGCCAGGCCGTTGTGGACCTCGGGGTTGGGCACGGTGCCGATGGTCAGCGGCATCGCTCGGGCGGCGGAGATCTCCGGAAACGGGATGATCGACAAGAACAGCTTCTGCCACTCCATCCAGCGCTCCTGGACCTGGCGGAACATGTTGCCCCGGATCGCGCCGTCCATCGCGCCGAAGACCCGGTTGTCCTTCTCCTCCTCCATCGGGAAATAGGAGCGCAGGACCTGCTTGAGCGGGTCCTTCTTCGGCGCCTTCTCGAAGGTGTAGTCGGTCGAGTACTTCTCAACCGGTGAGACGTAGGTGGGCTCCCAGGACAGTTCCTGGATCTTGTCGTGAGCCTTGGTGATGCTCGCTCTACTCACCGCTCAACTCCTTGATTGATCTCCCGTTGCCGCAGGTCTGCGGCCCTCTCACTTCGAGCCTAGGTTCGGGGGGCCGGCGGCTCAAGAAGCGGCCGTTTTTTGCAGCAAGTTGCAAGTCAGCCCACTTCCGAAAGGCTGCGCAGGATGCGCCGGCGGCGCGGCCGGACCGGGGCCTGGGCCCCGGCCGCGCGGGCGACGTCGAGCACGGAGCCGGCCAGGGCCTCGAGGTCGTGGTCAAAATCGTGACACGTCGCTGACAGGCCGAGCGCGGCGACGAACCGGCCTTCGCCGTCGAGGATCGGCGCGGCCACGCAGCAGAAGTTCTCGTCGAACTCCTCGCGCTCGACCGCATAGCCCCGCTCGCGCACGGTCTCCAGCTCGGCCTCGAGCTCGGCCCCGGCAACGATCGTGTGCTCGGTGTAGCCGCGCAACCCCCGGGCGATGTAGTGGGCCAGTCCGCGCGGGCCCAGCAGCGAGAGCACGACCTTGCCCATGGCCAGCGCGTGGGCGTTGTCGCGAATCTCCGAGCCCAGACCGGGCATCCGGGGGACGCCCTGGCGTCCTCGGAAGGCGACGATCTCGATCCGCCCCGGGCGCACGATGCCCAGATAGGAGCGCTTGCGGGTGAGCCGGTGAAGTTCGTCGACGGTCGTCTCCAGCCCCTCGTGCAGGGCGCTCGTCGTCTCGGCGACCGCGGTCAGCGCGTCCAGGCCCATGGCCGGGCGATACACCCCCTTGGCCTCGTGGACGGCGAAGCCCTCCTCGCACAGGCTGGTCAGCAGGTAATAGGCGGTGGAGACGCTCTTGCCCAGCGCCTGAGCGACCTCGTCGGCGCGAATCCCCGAGGGCCGCTCGACCAGCAGCGAGAGGACTTGCAGCACCGATCGGGCGGTACTCAAGCTGCGGCTGGATGCGGCCGCAGGCGCGCGCGTGAGCGCGCGAATCGACTCGCTTTTCACGTGGTTTCCTCTCCTGCTCGGCGGTCCGTGCGATGGCCGGGACCGACTGGGTTCAACACTAGTGCAGTGCGCCCCGGGTCGGCGTTACACGGCCGTTACACCCGGCCGTCGGGCGTGGCGACCAGCTCGGGCTCGGCCCGCAGGGCGCTGATCCGAGAGGCGGCCAGGCTGCGCCGCGGATCCTGGAAGGGCAGCCCGGCGAGCAGCCGCTGCCATGCGGCCAGGTCACGCCCCCCGGCCGGGGTCTGCAGCCAGGACCACAGGGCCTGGCGATCGCCGGCGCTCATAACCGACTGACGCAGCCACGCCTGCAGTGCGTCGCGCTCGCGTCGCACCCCGGGGGCGGCGGAGGCGGGCAGGATCGGGCCGGCGTAGCGGGCCGCCGCCTCGCGCACTTCACCGCGGTGCAGCAAGCCGCAGACCTGGGCGACGTCGGACTGCGCGCCGTCGCACAGCCGGTAGTGCTCGGTCTCGATGCAGTCGCCCAGCAGCTTGCGCAACCGTGAGATCTCGACCCGGATCCCCGCGCCGCGGCCGCCCTCGCCATACACCCCAAGGCTGAGCTCGTCACTGGTCAGGCCGTCGGGGTGCGCGCAGAGCAGGGTGAGGATCTCGGCGTGGCGCAGCCGCAGGCTGATCGTGCGGCCGCCAAGCTGGGCGGTGGCCCGGTCGCGGC
>JALYZQ010000217.1 GCA_030948805.1 Actinomycetota bacterium
GTCGCCCACTGCCACCACGCCGCTCTCGAAGTCGACCTCATAGTCGGTCAGGTCCTGGCAGCACTGCAGGAAGTTGTGGCGGTAGGAACGCGTGTGAAAGCCGACGATGTCGTTGGAGAGGATGCCGTCGTAGATCTCGCGCCGGATCACCGAGGGCAGCACGCGCCATGAGTCAGACTGGCTCCAGGGGATGTGGATGAAGTGATGCAGAAACGCGTCGGGGCGCACGTGACGGATCAGAGCCGGCAGCGTGTAGAGGTGATAGTCGTGGACCATGACCACCGGCTTCTCCAGGTCCTCGACCTCCTCCAGCACGGCGCGGGCGAGGTCCTCGTTGACGGCGTTGTAGCCGAACTCGAAGGCCTCGGTCTCATGGCGGCGGATATCCGGCGCGTTGCTGAGGTCCCACAGGTAATGCTGGATGAACCACAGCATCGGGTTGGCGATGATGTTGTAGAAGGCGTCGTAGGCCTCGACGTCGGAGGCCACCAGCTTGACGAGATACTCGTCGCCGTCGGGGCTGGTGACCGGAAACGGTCGCCCGTCGGCACGGTCGGCGGCCGCGATGTCCTCATCGGTCATGGCCGAAGCGACCCAGGTCACCGGCCGGTGCGAAGCCAGGCCGATCAGGGCCGTGACCAGCCCGCCGGTCCCGCGCTTGATCTCGCCTCCGGGCTGGAAGGTGACCGGACCGCGGTTGGAGACCAGGACGAGCGGAGTATCAGTGGACATCACCCTGACTCAATCAGGCTGGCGGCGTCAGGCCGCTGACGCCGCCAAGCAGCTTCAGCCAGTCGCGCAGCAGCCGTGGGGTGAGAAAGCGCTGCCGGGCGCTTTCCTTGCCCGCCCGCCCCAAGCGCTTGCCCAGGGCAGGGTCGGAGAGGATCTCCAGCGCCCGAGAGGCGCACTCGGGCACGCTGGAGACCAGGAACCCCGTCTCGCCATCGGACACCTGAAGAGGGATTCCGCCCACCGCGCCGCCGATGAAGGGCCGCCCCTTCCAGATCGCCTCCGTGACCGTCAGCCCGAAGCCCTCGCGGGTCGATTTCTGGATCGCCACGTCGCAGTGGGACTGGAACGCGTTGACCTCGATCGCGCCGACGTTGTTGAGGTTGTTGAGGATGTGGATGTCGGGATCCCCGTCGGCGTGGGCCACCGTGGAGTTGAAGAAGTCCCAGCCCTCCGGGTCGTCGGTGGCCATTGAGCCGACCAGGGCCAGCTGTACCTCGGGCACGTGCTCCTTGACCAGCCGGTAGGCATCGATCACGCCCAGCGGGTCCTTCCAGGGGTCAAAGCGCGAGACCTGGCACAGCAGCGGACGATCCACGTCGATTCCGAACTGGGAGCAGATGTAGACCGCATCCTCGGACGAGAAGGCCATGTTCTTGGGCGCCAGCGGATCGATCGCCGGGGGCACGATGTGGGCACGGCCGTCGATGGCCGGCGGCACGTACTGGGGCATGTGGAACACCGCCGCCTCGTAAGGGTCCAGGTAGGGCACGAGGCGGGCTAGCGTGTCCTGATTGGGCGCTGACAGATCGATATGGCAGCGCCACACCCAGTGACGCGCCTTGTCGGGCACCATTGAGGCCAGCGCGGCGGGCTGGGGATCGTGGACGATGCACACGTCCCAGTCCTCGCTGAGCTGAGCGGCGTTGATCTCGTTGAAGCGCATCCAGGTGTCCCACTGCTCGGTGTCGAGGTCCTGGGGGGCGCCCTGGAGCGCGTTGTGCATCAACTTGGTCGCGTTGAAGAACTCCTCGCGGCCGTAGATGACGTGCCACTCGCAGTCCAGGCCGACGTCGATCATCAGCGGGACCAGCGTGTAGAGGATCTCAGCCACACCGCCGCCGAACGCGGTGGCCGAGACGTGCAGCACCCGCTTGCCCTCCAGCGCGGCGGCCAGCTCCCGGATCTCGTCCACGAGCGCCCGGCCGACGATGCTCGAGTAATCGGCGAGGTGCTTCTGGGCGACTGAGACGGGCTGGAGCATGACCGTGGGTGACCTGACCGGCGAGACGATATCCCTCGGGTCAGCCGTTCATTGCCAACAGCCGTCCCACGCCATCGTCGACGGCTCTGACCAGGGCGGCGTGCAGGCCGGCGTTGGCGGCGCAGATCGAGGACATCTGGTACTCGTGGCCAGAGCCCAGTAGACGGTGATCGTCCAGCGGATGGCCCCAGCCGTCGCTGACCACGCCTCCCGCCTCCCGCAGGCAGAGCCACGGAGCGGCCAGGTCGTAGGGGGAGTTATTGAGAACGTGACCGTCGCCGATGAGCTCGAACTGCTCGCGCAGCCCCGGCACCTCATCGATCAGGCGCGAGCCGACCTCGACCACCGCGTCGAGCTGTCCGGTGACGATCCGGGTCATGGCGAAGGCCTGACTGCCCAGCTCGAAGGTCCCGCCGCCCACCGAGGAGCCGTCGATCAGCTCGGCCAGGACCTCAGCCGTCGGCCGCGCCGGCCGGCCCCGAAAGCCGTAGCCCCAGAACATCCTCCGGGGGTCTTCGTTGGGGCTCAGCCGGACCGGGCCGGTGGATGTGCTCACCCCCTGTCCGCGCTCGGCCAGAAACCAGGCGCCGGATTTGATCTCCACCACGCAGCCCAGCTGGATCGAGGACATCGTCGGCTCCCCGTCTCCGAGGGCGGCTAGCGCGACGGCGACGCAGGCTGACTCCAGGCCGGCCATCGCCGGCCGCGTGCCGTCGATCGGATCCACCACCAGCACCTCGGTGGCGTCGGCCGCCGCCACGAGTCCTCGGTCCTCGGAGTAGTAGGCCAGCTCCGGAGCCCGCCGCGCCAAGAACTCGGCCAGCGCCTCCTCGGCCACGGCATCGACGGCGAAGGTGACATCTCCCCCCGCCCCGCCTCCGGCCGGCGCCCGGCCTGCGAAGCTACCCAGCTCGGGCATGATTCGCTCACGCAGTTCACGCCCCAGGTCCAGGATCAGCTCGCGCCGCTGCGGGTTGGTGGTTGGTGGGCCGCCCACGGCGGGAAGGTATCGAGATAGACAAGCCCATCACCGCTAAGGAGAAGTTATGAACCAGACCGACGAGCTGATCACCAACAACGAGCGTTACGCCTCCGGATTTGACAAGGCCGAGCTCCCTCTGCCGCCGGCGCGCAAGGTGGCGGTGGTGGCCTGCATGGACGCGCGGCTGAACGTGTACGGCGCGCTCGGGCTCCAGGAAGGCGACGCGCACGTGATTCGCAACGCCGGTGGCGTGGTCTCAGACGATGCCATCCGCAGCCTGGCCATCTCCCAGCGACTGCTGGCCACCGAGGAGATCGTCCTCATCCATCACACCGATTGCGGGATGCTGACCTTCAGCGACGACGAGTTCAAGGCGTCGATCGAGCAGGACACCGGCATCCGTCCGCAGTGGGCGGCCGAGGCGTTCTCCGACCTGGACGGCGATGTCCGCCAGTCCATCGCCCGGATCAAGGCGTCACCGTTCATCCCCCGCAAGGACTCGGTTCGCGGCTTCGTCTACGACGTGGAGACCGGGGAGCTGCGCGAGGTGCAATGAGCGAGCACGACGTGATCGTGATCGGGGCCGGACCGGCCGGGGAGGTGTGCGCCAGTCAGCTGGCGGCCGAGGGGCTCGACGTCGCGCTGGTCGAGCGCGAGCTGGTGGGCGGCGAGTGCGCCTACTGGGCCTGCATGCCCGCCAAGGCCCTGCTGCGCCCGGCCGAGCTGCTGGCCGAGGCCGCTCGCGTGCCCGGTGCCCGCGAGGCCGTGACCGGCCGCCTGAACGCGGAGCTGGTGTTGGACCGCCGGGATGAGGTGATCCACGACTTCGATGATTCCGGGCAGATGTCGTGGCTGCGAGAGCGCGCGATCACGTTGATCCGGGGTCAGGCCCGCCTCGACGGTGAGCGCGAGGTAACGGTCGACGGCCATCGGCTGGCGGCGCGCCGAGCGGTCGTCCTGGCCGTCGGCAGCGGGGCGGCGATCCCGCCGATCCCCGGTCTGGCCGAGCTCTCCGTGTGGACCAGTCGCGAGGGCACGACGGCCAAGGCGGTGCCCGAGCGGCTGCTCGTGCTGGGCGGCGGCGTGGTCGGCTGTGAGCTGGCCCAGGCCTGGGCCACGCTGGGCTCGGCGGTCACCCTGGTCGAGGCCGAGGAGCGGCTGCTGCCCGGCGAGGAGCCGTTCGCCGGCCAGCAGCTGGCCGACAGCCTCCGGGGGCTCGGCGTCGAGGTGCGTGTCGGGGCGACCGTGAAATCCGCGCACCGCCATGACCGCGGGATTTCTCTGGTCCTGGCCGGAGGGGAGGCGCTGGAGGGCGACGAGCTGCTGGTCGCCGTGGGCCGGGATCCGCACACCTCCGACCTGGGTCTGGAGACCGTCGGTCTCCAGGTCGGCACGACGGTCTCCGTCGACGATCGCATGCGCGTTCCCGGCCGCGACTGGCTGTACGCGATCGGGGATGTCAACGGGCGTGCGCTGCTGACCCACGTGGCCAAGTACCACGCCCGCGTGGCCGCCGCGACGATCATGGACCGCGATCTGCGGGCGACCGGCGACGGCGTCGGCGCACCACGCGTGGTGTTCAGCGAGCCGCAGATCGCCGCCGTCGGCCACACGCTGGCCACGGCCGTGGAGGCCGGGATCGCGGCTCATGCCGTCGACGCCGAGATTGGGCGCACCCCCGGGGCCAGCTTCGTGGGCAAGAATGCAGCGTCCAGCGCCCGGATCGTGGTCGACGGCCACAGCGGCCTGATCATCGGAGCCACGTTCACCGGCCCTGATGTGGCTGACTTCCTGCACGCGGCGACGATCGCCATCGTCGGTGAGGTTCCCCTCCAGCGCCTCGTGCATGCCATGCCCCCCTTCCCGACGCGCAGCGAGGTGTGGCTCTCGCTGCTCGACGGCTGGGCCCAGTTGACCTAGCTAGGCGGGCGGATGCGTCCTATCCCGCCCCCGGCAGTTCGAGCCTGAACTCGGTGCTGCCCCCGGTTGACGAGAGCGACAGTGAGCCGGACATGCGGTCGGCCAGCTCTCGGGCGATGGCCAGCCCCAGGCCCGAGCCCTGCGCATCGTCGGCGGTGTAGAAGGGCTCGAACACGCGCTGGACGATCCCTGCTTCGATCCCCTGTCCGTCGTCACGCACGGCGAGTGAAACGCCCCCGTTCTGGCGTCCGGCGGTGACCACGATCTGCGTGCCGGCCGGAGTGTGGGTGAGCGCGTTGTCGATCAGGATGCGCATGATCTGGGCCACGCGCACGGGATCGCAGCGCGCCTCGATGCGCCGCGAGGGCAGGCGCAGCTCGAGCCGTGAATCGTGCTGGGCCAGGGTCGGCTCGAACTCTCCGGATACCGACCGCGTCAGCTCGGATAGGTCGACCTCCTCGGGGTGCAGATCCAGGGAGCCCGCCTCCAGGCGGGAGAGGTCGAGCAGATCGACGGATAGCTTGCCCAGGCGCCGTACCTGGTCCTGGACCTGATCCAAAAAGCGATGGCGCGTCTCGGGGTCCAGGTCGTCGTCCTCGAGCAGCTCGAGAAACCCGCTCAGCGAGAAGACCGGCGTGCGCAGCTCGTGCGAGGCGGTGGCGATGAACTTCTTGCGGGCCAGCTCGACCTGTTCGAGCTGACGCTGCATCTCGTTGAAGGTGCTGGCCAGCTGCCCCAACTCGTCGCTGGAATCGACCCGAATCGGGTGTCCGAATTCTCCCGCGGCCATCCGCTTGGCGGCCAGATCGAGGCGGCGTACGCGCTGGGAGAGCCAACGGGCGACCAGATAGCCGGCGCTCAGCGCCAGGGCGAGCGCAATCGCGCCGGCGACCAGGATCTCATGGCGCACGGTGGCCACCGCGCGGACGATGTCTGAAACCGGCGCCGAGTAGACGATCACCGCCGCCGTGCGACCCGAGAGGACGATGGGGAGCGCCGCCTCGGCGATTATCCCCGCCCCCGCGGTCTCGGTCCCGGTGATCAGACGACCCGAGGCGATGGCCCGGCGGGCCACGGGGAACTTGAGCTGCCCGCTGGCGGCCGGATTGCTCGAGTCGGCGACCGTCGCCAGCTGCGACGATCCCTGAGCCTCGTTGACCGACAGCAGGGTCACCCGGTCGCCCGATGCGCCGCCCGTGCGGACGACGAGCTCGCGGACAGCGGGCAGCGAGGTGGCGCTGCCCACCGTGCGCTGAATCCGCCCCGAGTGCTCGCGCGCCCCCCGGGCCAGCTCATCGAGCTTGGCCCCCATCAGCCGCGACTGAAGTCCCGGGGCCACGTACAGGTAAAGCGCCCCGCCGGCCAGCAGGGTGATCGCGAAGAAGATCAGGGCCAGACGGTTGCGCAGCGAGAGGCGGATCATGGCTCGGTGTCGCGGAAGCGGTAGCCGACCCCTCGGACCGTGAACAGGTACTCGGGATCCTTGGGATCGCGCTCGACCTTCTCACGCAGATGGCGGATGTGGACGTCGATCGTGCGGGGGTCACGGTAAGCCGAGTCACCCCAGATCCGGGCCAGGAGCATGTCGCGGGTGAACACCCGCCCTGGGCCTCGGGCCAGCGCGGACAGGATCTCGAACTCCACATAGGTCAGCTGGGCGTCGGATCCGCGGACCCGAACGCTGCGCTTGGGGAAGTCGATGCGGAGCTGCCCCAGCTCCAGCGGCGCCTCGTCCGGGGCAGTCTCGGCCGGCCGGCTCATCTCCGCCCTGCGCAGCGCGGCCTTGATGCGACTCGAGAACTCGCGCAGCGAGAACGGCTTGGTGATGTAGTCATCGGCGCCCAGCTCCAAGCCCACGACCTTGTCGATCTCCTCGGACTTGGCGGTGAGCATGATGATCGGCACCGAGCTGTGGGTGCGCAGGCGCCGGCAGACCTCGAGCCCATCCACCTGGGGAAGCATCAGGTCCAGTACGACCAGATCGAACGGCTGCTCCTCGAAGCGGGCCAGGGCCTGGCGGCCGTCGGTGGCCTGCACGACCTCGTAGCCCTCCTTACGCAGCGGGTAGGAGAGCAGCGTCTGAATCGACTGCTCATCGTCCACGAGCAGGATGCGCGCTGATCGATCGGCCACTCTCTCTCTGCTGCCAAGATTAGTGCCCCGGCCCGCGGATGTGTTCCGAGGACGCCCACCGCTATAAAGTCGTTCGATGCTCGATGGGCGGATCTATCGGACCGGCCTGGCGGTGGTCGCGCTGGCGATTCTGGTCCTCGGATTCTCGTTCCGGGCTCAGCCCGCGCCCCTTTCCACCTCCCTGGCGCCCGACGCCTTCAACGGCCAGAACGTCCTGGACACGATGGGGCGACTCAGCACGGCCTACCCCAACCGGCCACCGGGATCGGCGGCTGACTATGACCTCGCGTCGCAGCTCGCCGGTGATTTCCGGACCGGCGGCTACAACGTCACCACCGATGCCTTCTCGGCCCAGACGGCGGTCGGCAGGCGCACACTGGAGAACGTCGTGGCGGTGCGGCCGGGGATCCAGAGCGGCAGCGTGGTCATCGTTGCCGCCCGGGACGCGCGCGGGACCCCCTCCGCAGCGGGGCTGTCGGGAACGGCAACGGAGCTTGAGCTCGCCCGAGCCCTCGCCGGGGAGACGCTGCACCGCACGGTCGTGCTGGCCTCCACCAGCGGCTCGCAGGGCACGGCAGGGGCCATCCGGCTCGCCTCCACGCTGAGCGGTCCGGTCGACGCCGTGATCGTCCTCGGCGACCTGGCCAGCGCCCATGTGCGCCAGCCCGTGGTCGTCCCCTGGTCGTCCAGCCAGGCCGTGGCGCCGCCGGCCTTGCGCAACACCCTGGCCGGCCAGCTCTCACAACAGGCCGCGCTGGGCAGCAGGGGGACCAGTCTGTTCGGTCAGTTCACCCATCTGGCCTTTCCGCTGACGATCTCCAACCAAGCGCCGTTCGGCGGCCAGGGGATCCCGGCTGTGCTCCTTTCGGTCTCCGGTGAGCGCGGGCCGACGGCCGACGCCCCTCTGGCCGGCCCCGACCGGCTCACCGCGGTCGGGCGCGCGGTCCTGGGGACGATCTCCGCCGTGGACGGCGGCTCTGATATGCCGTCGCCGTCGAGCTATCTCCTGCTGTCGGGCAAGCTGGTGCCGGGTTGGGCCACATCGCTGTTCATCCTCGCGTTGATCGTGCCCGTGGCCCTGGTCACGATCGACGGCCTGGCTCGGGCCCGGCGCCACGGCCACATCGTGTGGCGCTGGCTGGTCGTCGTGCTGGCGGCCGCCGTGCCCTTCGCGCTGGGCGCCACGTTGATCCTCGCGGCCGGTCTGACCGGCCTGCTCCCGGTTACCCCGCCGGCCCCGATCCCCGCCCAGGCGATCCCGCTCGACACGGGCGGCGTGGTCGTGCTGGCCGGAATTGCGCTGGTCTGTGTGGCGGCTTTCCTGCTCCTGCGGCCGGTGGTGATTCGCCTGGCCGTGGGCAGCGGCTCAAGGCGGCGCGTGATCGGCGAGTACCACGAGGGAGTGGTGGCGGCGGTGCTGGTAGTGATGTGCGCGGTCACCGTGGCCATCTGGGTCGCCAACCCGTTCGCGGCCGCTCTGGCCGTGCCCGCTCTGCACCTCTGGCTGGCGGCCCTGAGTCCCGATCTGCGGCTCCGGATCCCGTTTCGCGTCGGGCTGCTGCTCCTCGGCCTGGCGCCCGTCCTGGCGGTGGCCGGCTATTACGCGTTCACGCTCGGCTACGGGCCTTCGGATCTGGCCTGGAGCGCCGCGCTGCTGCTCGCCGGTCACGGGGTGAGCCTGGGCGACATCCTTGGGTGGAGCGTGTTCTGGGGCTGCGCCGTCGTCGGGGCGGGCGTTCTGGTTCTGGCCGCTCGTCAGCCTCGACCCGAGCAGGTCCCGGTGACGGTCCGGGGCCCCGTCAGCTACGCCGGCCCGGGCTCCCTGGGCGGCACCGAGTCCGCCCTGCGGCGGTAGAGGAGCGCGGCGCCGCGCCGCGTGCGCCGCGGCGCCATCGTCCGCGTGGCACCATGCCCACAGGTACATGCGACGGCTGATCCGCGACATCTCCTCGGTGCTGATCCTGTCGGGGCTGTTCCTCGTCCTCGACGCCGGCGCCACGCTGGTCTGGCACGAGCCGGTCACCGCGGCCATCGCCGTGATCATGCGCGGCCAGGTCGATCAGCAGTATCTGAGCTATCGGACCGCCCCCTTGTCGGTCGTCGACCGGGCCGCGCTCGCCGGCCTGCGGTCCGGCGCCCAGCGCATCGAGTATCTGGCCCGCCGTGAGCAGCACCAGATCAGGACCGGCGACGCCATCGGCCACATTGACATCCCCCGCATCGGGGCCAGCTACACCGTCGTGCAGGGCACCGACACGGTCAGCCTGCAGAAGGGTCCCGGCCACTACCCGGGCACGGCCTTCCCGGGCCTGGGTCAGACGGTGGCCATCGCTGGGCACCGCACCACCTACCTGGCGCCGTTCAAGCGCCTCAACGACCTGCATCACGGCAACCGGATCGTCCTCAGGATGCCCTACGGACGGTTTACGTATCTCGTGCAATACCAGCGCATAGTTCGCCCCTCGGCGGTGTGGGTGACTCACAACGTCGGCTATGACCGGCTCGTGCTTTCTGCCTGCCATCCGCTGTATTCGGCCGCGCAGCGCATCATCATCTTCGCCCGCCTGGGCGCCGTCAAACCACTGGGTCCGGCCTGACTCGGGTGGTCTGACCGAAGGCTCACCGTACGATGACTTGGCCCGGACGATTGTCGAATGTGGCCCGCGGTGATCAGGGCGCAATCGACGCACGCCGACACGGTGCGGGCACTGACCCGAAGCTGCCGGCCGATACCCAAAGGAAGCGCCTCTTGCGCCTGACGGAAATCCAACAACAGCTAGGTCGCGGTGAGTACAGGGTTGATACTCAGGCGGTGGCCGACGCCATCATCCGGCGGCTGCGGGCCGAGACTCAGTCCCCTGACGCGCCTCCGCGCGATCAGCCCCAGTGCTCGTAGCCGGCTAGCTCCTCGTCGGCGCCCGGGATGGCCAGCGCCGGGGGGCCGGGCAGCACCCGCCCGACATCGGTGAGGCCCCGCAGGTCCGGGTGATCGCCCGCGCGCCCGGCGACCACGGTCGGTAGGCAGACGCAGAGCTCGAAGTCCTCGCCCGCGGTGGCCGCGAAGGCCTGAGCCGCCCGCCCCAGCTCGGCGGCGATCCCCGGCACGCCGGGGGCCAGAGGAAGACGCTCGAGGTCGAGCTCGATTCGGACCCCGCTGGCTAGCGCCAGATGTCGCGCGTCGGTGGCCAAGCCGTCGGAGATGTCGATCATGGCCGTGGCGCCGGCGGCGCTCAGCGCCCGTCCCGCTCGCAGTCGTGGCTCAGGGGCGGCGTAGCGCTCGCGCAGCGCCGCCGCCATCGCGTCAGAGAGCTCGGCGCCCTTGGCTCTCCCCTCGAGGAGGGCCAGGCCCGCGCCGGCGCCGCCCAGCTGGCCGGTGACCGCGACTAGGTCTCCCGGACGCGCGCCGTCGCGGCCCACCAGCTCTCCGGGATCGGTGGCCCACCCGACAACCGTGATGGAGATCGTCAGTCGTTCAGCGGCGCTGAGATCGCCGCCGGCCACCGTTACGCCGGCGCGCGTGGCCTGGGCCTGCACCCCGGCGGCCAGCGCCTCGGCCTCGGCCGGCGTCATGCCGGCCGGCAGCCCCAGAGACAGGTAGGCCTCACC
>JALYZQ010000225.1 GCA_030948805.1 Actinomycetota bacterium
GCAAGGTCACCGCGCTCGATGCGCTGAGCGAGCTCAACCTCTTCCTCGGCGGTCAGCAGCGAATGGGCACGTGCGGCCCGCAGGAACAGGTCCAGTGAATTCTCGGCCAGACCGGTGGCCTCGCTGCCAGCACGGCGGGTCTCGCCAGCGGCACGGTGCTCTCCGGTCCGTCGCCGGGGCTGCCGGCGACGATTGGCGTTGTTGGCGCTCGCCGCGTGCTCGCCACGCGCGCGCGGGCGCTGACCGGCGTCATTGTGCTCGCGCCCCGGGGTCGGGACATCGCGAGCCTGGGTTTCAAAGCTGTTCAGATCTGTCTCCGTAGTTCTCATGGGTTTATCTCCGTAGAGAATCTTAGCAAAAGTTCGATGATCATCGAACTATGCCGGAGCTGCGATTAACACGGCCCTAATGCGCACACCACCCCGGAAAAGGCCGTCATTAATGGATGCCCGCCTACGGCAACGCCAAACCGCGGGCGAGTCCCTCGGGCAGACATTATGACCGGCGTCCGCGGGTGCGCGAAGGGGGCCGGATCCCGCGGAAAAGCGGTCTCGCGGAGGCCCTCAGGACCCGCTGACGAATTTCGCGATGTCCGGCGTCCCGCGGCCGGTGGCGTAATCCCACCCGGGCGTGGCTGGGAAGCCGTTGCTTCCCAGCGTGATGTCGTGATAGGCCGTGGCCGGCTCGGTGTTGTAGATCACCGGCCCGGCAAAGCCCAGCGCTCCGCTGCGGGCGCCCTGGGCGCGTGCCCAGATGCCCTGCCATGCCGGAGCACTGGCACTGGTGCCGCCGATCACCTGCTCGGTGCCAGAGACGATCACGCGATAGCCGCTCTCGGGGTCGGCGTCGAGGCTGACGTCGGGTACCCCGCGCCGCACCAGGGGTGCCGCCCCGTAGGTCGTGGTGGACTGGTAGGCCGGCGTCGGCTCGACGTAGCTGGAGCCTCCTCCACCCGCGTACCACGCGATCTCAAACGGCCCGGAGGGGGAGAGCACGGTCGTGCCGCCCACCCCGATGCCGTACGGGCTCGAGGCCGGGTAGTTGACCCCCGGGACGCCGGCCGGGACCCCGTTGACGCCGACTATGGCCGGGCACTGGGTGCCCGTGTCGCCACTGGAGAAGAACATGGTCTGACCTTGGGCGTCAGCCTGCGCAAGGACCGTGTCCAGGCCCCCGGTGAATCCCGCCGCGTAGGCCAGCAGCTCGCATTCTCCAGCCGAGAAGCTGCCCTGCTTGCTGAGGTTGTCGGTCACCCAGCGGTTGATCGTGGACACGATGTCCTGGTCAGACAGCGAGCGGCCGACGTAGACGTTCAGCTGGGTAACCCCGGGCGCCAAGCCCGTCGAGTACTGGCTGTCGAGATCCCACTCGTCGCTTCCGGACGTGTCGGAGGTCGGCGCACCGACGTTGATCTGGTTCCAGGTCACGGCCGGGAGGCCGAACTTGGCCTCGAAGGTGGACAGGTCCTTCTTGGGCTGGCTGACGTCGCCCTCGGTGATGATGGCCAGCTTTTGCCCGCTGCCCGTCTGGGTGCTCGGCGCGTCATACATCTTCCAGAAGTCCTGGGGTCCGTACTGGTTGGGGTACATCAGCGTCGACGGGGAGGGCAGGGTGGGAAGCGCGGGCAGCGCCGATTTGGCCATGCTCAACTCAGTCTGTTGAGCGACGGCGCTGCGGCGTGCCGGCGGCCGCAGGAACACGTGTCCCAGGCTTGAGAGTCCGAGCACCGCGCTGACCCTCGAGGAGAACGCCCGGGGCAGCCGGGCCGATCTGGTGATCTGGGTAAAGCGCCCTGAGCCGGGGGCGCTGTAGCGGGCGAAATGGGTCCGAAGCGCTCGACCCAAGGCCGTCGAGGAGCCTCGGAGGTGAACCAGAACACGGTTTGACGACACCGAGGTGACCCGCAGGCGATGGGCTTTCGCCCACGTCCTGACTGCTTTTACTGTCTTGACTGAGGGCCCGAAGCGTGCGCGGAACTGGCTTGGCCGCAGGGGCGCGTGACGGCTGCTCAAAAGCCCGCGCAGCACGGCGCGATTGCGGGGAAGCAGAACCAGCGTGACGCTCATCGGCCGGGCCTTCACGGCCCCCAGCCGGTGCGCGCCGGTCACTCGCCAGGCCTGAGTCCCCGAGATAGTCCTCCCGCTTGCCGCGGGCGCGGCCCACGCGGCGGCGCAGACCAGAATCAGAGCGAGTGGGCAGATGCGTCGGCTTGGCATGCGGTTCCTCCTGCTGGCGTCCGTGTTCCCGCTCGGCCCGAGGCTAGCCGATGACGATTCGGGCTTCCACCCGCGACCGGTCGCGGTTACTGGCCCCCGGGGTGCTCGTCGAACGTGCGCCGGGCCAGGTCGAGGAACTCGGCGGCCGCGGGGGCTAGCCGCCTTCCCTCTCGCCAGGCTAAGGTGATGTCCCGACTCAAGGCTGGGGCGGTGAGGCTGGCCACGACGACGTCGGCGCCCGGCCCCTCGGCGTCGGACCGTGGCAGGATCGCCACTCCCAGGCCGCGTGAGACCAGGCGGCGCACGCGCTGGCTCTCGTTGGATTCCAGCGTCACGTTGGGCGTGAAGCCAGCCTCGCGGCCGGCGGCCATCAGCAGCTCGCGGAGACGCGCTCCGGCGCGGAAGCTGATGAACAGCTCATTTGACAATTCGGCCATCCGCAAGCGCTGGCGCGAGCTGAGGCGGTGGTCTGAGGGCAGGAGCACGACTAGCTCCTCTGAGACCAGCTGGTGCAGGCCCAGGCCGTGACTCTCGACGCGCTCGGTGACCGACAGAAAGGCCAGATCGAGTTGGTCCACTCGCAGCATCTCACCCATCTCCTCGCTCGTCTGCTCGCGCACGGTGAAGCGGACATCGGGGTGGAGCTCGCGAAACAGCGCCAGCGCCAGCGAAAGGTCGACCGTACCCATTGTGTGCATGGCGCCGATCGTGACGTGCCCGGTATGCACTCCCCGCAGCAGCTCCAGCTCGGTCTGCGCCGACTCCAGCTCGGCCAGGATGCGCCGGGAGCGGACGACCAGAAGCTCGCCCGCCTCGGTTAGCGCCACCCGCCGCGTGGTCCGTTCCACAAGGGCCAGACCCAGCTCAGCCTCCAGCCGGCGGATCTGCTGGGACATTGCGGGCTGCGCGATGTGGGCATTGGCCGCCGCCCGGGTGAAGTTCCCCTCCTCGGCCAAGGCGACGAGATAACGCAGCTGCCGGAGCTCCATAAGCTCTGATTATGAATGAGGTCGACTACTCGTCTTGGACTTCTCGCCACCGGGCCGCCATGATCGCACTCGTAGTACCTCTCCTCCCTGAGCGCGCCCCGCAGATCCGGCCTCATATCCGCCGGTTCCGGGGCGCTCTCATTTAAGGCCCCCGGGGGTCAGCCGCCTGGCGCCGGGATCGGTCAGGCGAGCAGCCGGACCAGGCACTCAGCCACCATGGCCGGGCGATCGGAGTCCTTGACCTCGATCGTGACCTTGACCTTTCCCTGCACGCCACCGGCCACCTGGTCGACTGAGACCAGCTCGGCGCCCCCGCGCCACTGGGCCCCAACGGGCAGGGGGGCCGGAAAGCGCACCTTGTCCACGCCGTAGTTCACGCCGGCCTTGGTGTCGGTGACCTTGAGCAGCGTCATCAGGATCGGAGCGGCCAAAGCCAGGGTGAGATAGCCGTGGGCCACCGTGCCCCCGAACGGCGACGCCTTGGCCCGCGCGACGTCGACATGGATGTAGTTGTGGTCATCGGTCACGTCCGCGAAGCGGTTCACGCGCTCCTGATCCATCTCCTGCCACTCGGTGTAGCCGAGGTGATCGCCGACGTGGTCGGGCAGCCCGGCCATGTCGGTCACCAAGCCGTCGCTTTCTGAGGTGCTCACAGTGTGCCTCCGCAGGTCGAGGGGAATCTCGCAGCCCAGACCTATCACAGCGCAGGGCCGGCTGAAGCACCCGGCCCGTGCAGGGCCTTGCCGAGCCGAGTGACCGGAGCGGAGAGAGCGGGGCGGAGGCCTATACTGACCGCACCCGGACGAGGAGCGACGCGTGCAGGAAATGGTTATCTACGGCGTTAGCTTCGACATGGTGGGCAAGCAGCCGATCGTGTTGCTGAAGACCGTCGAGAGCAACAAGTTCCTGCCTATCTGGATCGGTCATCCCGAGGCGGCGGCCATCCTCATGAAGCTCCAGGGGGCCTCCACGCCCCGTCCGATGACGCACGACCTGGTGTCGGAGATGCTGGGCGAGCTCGAGGTCGAATGCACGCGCGTGTCGGTGACCGAGCTCCGTGAGAACACCTTCTACGCCTCGATCAGCCTGCGGGCCAACGGCCGGGAGATGGAGATCGACTCGCGGCCCAGCGACGCCCTGGCCCTGGCCGTCCGCTCGGGGGCTCCGATCTTCGCCGCTGATGAGGTCATCTCCGAATCGGCCATCGAGTTCGAGCACGAGGTCGAGGACACCGAAGAGGTGGTCGAGAAGTTCAAGGACTTCCTGGACCGGGTTACCCCGGAGGACTTCGCCTCCGACGAGTAGGCCCCCCGCTCAGACCTCAGACCTCAGACCTCAGAGCGCAGGCGCACCGCCCCCAGCACCCGCTCCACCAGGCCGTCGAAGGAGATCCCCGCCGCTTCGGCGGCCTGAGGCAGCAGGCTGGTCTCAGTCAGCCCGGGAATCGGATTGACCTCCAGGACGAACAGTTCGCCCGATGCCGCGTCGAGCATCAGATCCACCCGGGCAAAGCCCGCGCAGCCCAGCAGCTCCCAGGCCTGCAGGGCGATCGCGCTGGCCCGCGCCGTCACCTCGTCCTCCAGCACGGCCGGGCAGACAAAGCGGGTGCGCCCGATCTCATAGCGAGCCTCAAAGTCGTAGAAGTCCTCCTGCTCGGGAACAGCCTCGACGATCGGCAGGGCCCGCGGGCCGCCAGCCTCCTCCAGGATCGAGACGGCCAGCTCGCGGCCGGCCACGTAGCGCTCGAGCAGCACCTTGCGGTCATAGGAGAACGCGGCCACCAGCGCGGCCGGGACATCGGCGGCGGTGCGCGCGAACTTGATGCCCAAGGCGGAGCCCTGGCGGGCGGGCTTGACGACGATCGGAAAGTCCAGTCGCTCCTCGATCGCCGGCAGCGCCTCAGCCGCGCCCAGCGCCGCGAACGCGGTTTCGTTGAAAGCGTAGAAGTCTGGTGTGGGGACGCCGTAATCGCGCATGGCGTGCTTGGCCAGCACTTTGTCGGCGGCGCGGATGCAGGCCGAGACACCTGACCCCGTGTAAGGGACGCCCATCACCTCCAGCAGCTCCTGCACGGTGCCGTCCTCGCCGTCGCGCCCGTGCAGGGCCACGAAGGCCACGTCGGGCCGTTGCGCGGTGAGCGTGGGGACGAGACTGGGGCCGACGTCAATGCCGAGCACGTCATGGCCCAGACGCTCCAGCGCGTCCTGGACGCGAGCGCCGGACCGCCGTGAGACCTGGCTTTCCAGCGAACGTCCGCCCTTCAGAACCGCGACCCGGCTCACCGACGTCGCCGCGATCAGCCGGCCTGCCCGCGCTTGGCGGGCAGGCGCAGGATCTTGGCCGGGAGGTCGTCCTCGGACGCCACGGGCCGATGCGGGATGCTGCGGGGCAGGCGGGGAGGCTCCATCTGCGGCCGCGCTCCGGTCAACGTTCCGTACATGGCGACCTGCTCGCGTACAACCTCGCCGATACGACGGATCCCCTCGCGGATCGCGTCCTCGTCGACCCCGGAGAAGTTCAGGCGCATGGACGATGCGCCGCGGCCGTCGACGTAGGCGGCCCGACCGGGTACGAAGGCGACCTGCTCCTGAAGCGCCCGGGCCAGCAGGTCGGTGGTATCGATGTACTCGGGCAACGTGGCCCAGATGAACAGTCCACCCCGTGGGTGCGTCCAGGTCGCCTCACGCGGGAAGTGCTCAGCCAGCGCGTCGAGCATCACGTCACGCCGCCGCCGGTAGATCTCCAGCAGCGAGCGCACATAGTCTCCCCACGCCCCGGAATCGAAGTACGCGGCCACGAAGTACTGCGAGATCGAGGATGAGCACAGGTCCGAGGCTTGCTTGCCGATCTGCATCTTGGCCGCGATCGGTCCCGGGGCCACAGCCCAGCCCAGCCGGACGCCCGGCGACAGGATCTTGGAGAACGTGCCGGCGTAGATCACGAACTCGTCGTCGAGTGAGTACAGGGTCGGCAGGGCCTCACCCTCGTAGCGCAGCAAACCGTAGGGGTTGTCCTCCAGCACGAGCAGCTCGCGCTCAGCCGCGATGCGCACCAGATCGCGACGCCGCGGGAGCGAGAGCGTCACCCCGGCGGGATTGTGGAAGTTGGGAACCGTGTAGATGAACTTGGGGCGGCGCCCGCTGCGCTCCAGCTCGTCCAGGGTGTCCTGGAGCTCATCGGTACGCATCCCGTCCCGATCCATCGTGACCTGGACGACGTCGGCCTGGTAAGCGCAGAAGGTGGGAATCGCCCCGGGATACGTCGGCGCCTCGGCCACCACCACGTCGCCCGGGTCCAGGAGCGTCTTGCAGACCAAGTCGATGACCTGCTGGCCGCCGGTTGTGACCAGGACCTCGTCGGTGTCTATCTCCATCGCCTCAGCTGCCATCACCTCGGCGATGCATTGCTTGACCGGGGCAAAGCCCTCGGTGGGGCCGTATTGAAGCGCCCGTGCGCATGACTCCCCGGCCACCGTGCCCATCAGCGCGGCGTAGGAATCGGGCGGGAAGGTCGTGGTGTCGGGCAGTCCGCCGGCCAGGGAGATGACGTCGTCGCGCTCGGTCAGCGCCATCAAGTCGCGCATCGCTGAGGAGCGCATCACCTGGGTGCGCTGGGCAAACAGGCCTGCGTAGCGCTCGATGTCACGTGCGGTGGACCGAGACCGGCCGCGGCCGCGGCTGGGCCGCCCCCGGGCGTCCGGGCCCGCGTCGCTCGGACCCGAGCTCACGCTGGCCTCTCGTCTATCGTCACGCCTCGTCACGGTACAGCACGGTGCATCTGGCTTTTGACATCTTCCAGGGGATCGGGATCGCGGCTGCGGTGGGCATCCGGCCCTTCCTCCCCGCGCTCGTCGTCGGTGCGCTGGCCGCCGGGGACATCCAGATCGATTTCGTCAACAGCGACTTCTCTTTCCTGCAGGGCGTTCCGTTCCTGCTAGCGATGGTGGTGGGTGCCGCGCTGCTGGCCGTGGCCGAGCGACGGTCCGGTGGCCAGCGGCTGGAGGCGGGGCCGGTCGCCTGGACGGTCGCCGTGCTGGCGCTGATCGTCGGCGCGCTGCTCTTCGGAGGGTCTCTTTGCCGGGGGGGCTACGCGACCTGGCCTGGCCTGATCGGCGGGGTGATCTGCGCGGCGATCGGGATCATGGCCACGCGGCCACTGCTGGCCCGCGTGCGTGCGCGGCTGGATGCCCAGACCGCCGCCGCTCTGCCGCTGTTCGCTGAGGCCGCCGCCGTGCTGGGAGCCGCGGTGTCGGTCCTCCTGCCCCCGGCGGGATTGGTGGTTCTGGCCCTGCTGCTGTGGCTACTGCTGGCGGGGCGCGGACGCGGGGATCAGAAGTTCGCCGGGCTGCGCATCCTGCGTTGATCGGCCGAGGCTCAACCGCGGCCGCGGCCAGCCGTACGCTCGGATGACCGTGAGCCCGCGCGCCAAAAAGCTCGTCCTGGTCGTGATCGACGCCATGAAGCCGGCCATGCTCGAGCGCGCGATCGGGGCCGGTCGCGCCCCCGCTCTGGCCCGGATCCGGCGCGACGGCGTCTACGTCGGGGACTGCGTGGCCGCCTTTCCCTCCGTGACGCCGGTCTGCGCGGCCACCATCACCACCGGCGTCGGCCCCGATCGCCACCTGATCCCCAGCATGAACTGGTACCACCGTGAAGAGGCCCGCTACATCGAGTACGGATCCAGCTTCTCGGCCTCGCGCCAGTTCGGGGTCGTGCGCTCGATGACCGACACCGTCTACCGGATGAACAGTGAGCACCTGTCGCGCGACGTGGACACGGTGTTCGAGTCCCTCGACGACATCGACGTGCGCACCGCCGGTACGACCTATCTGATCTACCGAGGTCGCCATGCCCACGAGGTCGCCAATGAGTCCGCGCTGGCCCGAATCGTGACTTCGACCCTGTTTCGACGCACCATCGACGGTCCCCGGGAGCTCTTCTACGCCGACCTCTACGCCTCGCGCAAGACTGGCTGCCGGGGCCAGCTCGGACTGCCCGGGGCCCGTGACCAACACACTGGCTGCGTGGGCGCCTACCTGGCTGAGCACGACCTGTTCGACTTCATGCTCTTCTCGCTGCCCGATAACGATGCCTACTCGCACCGCAACGGCCCCCACGCCCAGGTGACCTCGATCGCCGCCGCCGATCGCCAGATCGAACGGCTCATGCACGCCGCCGGTGGTCCGGACGAGTTCCTGGCCGAGCATGCGGTGATCGTGGTCTCTGATCACTCTCAAGCGCCGGTCGAGCAGCGGATCCGGCTCGACCTGGCCTTCACCGACTTCGATGTCGCCACGCCGAGCCCCTCACGCTCGATTGGCGCTGAGGTCGCGCTCAGCCCAGCCCAGCGTTCGGCCATGATCTACGCGCTGGATGAGGACCACATCGAGGAACTGGTGCAACGCTCGGTGGCGGCTGCGCGGGAGCTGGAGGGGGTCGACCTGATCATGACGCTGGAGGGAGAGGAAGCGGTGGTGCGCGGACGCCGCGGTGAGCTGCGCTTTACCGCGGGGGGCGAGCTGAGCGATGTCCGCGGTGAACGCTGGAGCGTCGAGGGCGAGCTCCGGGTGCTGCGGGCCGAGCTTCAGGACGGACGCTTCTTGACCACCGAGTACCCCGATGCGCTGACGCGCATCTGGTCGGCTTTGCACTGCCCCAACTCCGGCCAGGTGCTGCTCTCCGCGGCGCCCGGCTATGAGTTCGTGGACTGGGGCGGCTCTGACCACGTGGGTGGCGGTTCGCATGGCAGCCTGCACCGGTCCGATTCGCTGGGGGCGCTGCTGTGGTGCGGGGTCGGTCCTGAGACCCGTGCCGCACATGACCAGTGGTCGCTGCGCGACGTGACTCCGATGGTCCGTGATCATTTCGGCGTCGACCCAGCCCGATCCGATTCTCCGATCCGATTAGAACCCAGTTAACCGTGGCAAAGGCTCAAGGAGCCGACGCCGATCCGCCGATACATTGACCGAGATGTCCGATGAGTTGACCACTGTCGTCGCCCTGCCGTTTCGCCATCGGGTGCGGGTTGGCGTTCGCCAGCCGCACAACTGGCTGCAGCTGGGGCGCTTCGCCGCCGTCGGGGCGAGTGGCTACGTGGTCAATCTGGCGGTGTTCGCGGCCTGCGTGCATTTGCTGACGATCAACTACAAGGTCGCGGCCGTGATCGCCTTCGCCGTTTCGGTGGCCAACAACTTCTGGTGGAATCGCCACTGGACGTTCATGAGCGCCAAGGCGGCGGCCCACCCGGCCCGTCAGGGAGCGCGCTTCTTTGCCGTCTCCCTGGTCACGTTCGGCTTCACCTATGTCGTCTTGGTGTCGCTGGTCGACGGAGCCGGCACGGCCAAGGTGGTGGCCCAGGCGATCTCCATCGTCGCCGGTACGCCACTGTCGTTCATCGGGCAGAAGCTGTGGAGCTTCGCCACGTAGCGCCGGCGCGCCGGCGCACCCGGCTCCCGATCTCCGCTCCCCGGCTGGCCCTCGCCCTCGCCGTACTGGCCGCGTCGCTGCTTGGCGGCCTTGGGCTCACCACGCCGCTCGCCGCAGCGGGCACGGTTTCTGAGCTCACGACCGCGGAGCCCTCGGGCACCCCTGTGCTGGTCAATTCGCTGACCAAGCGGCCGCCGGGCTACCACCTCACTGCCGCCCGCGTACTGCGGATCGCCTCCGCCGACCCTCTCGTCAGGGCCAAGCTCGCAAAGCACCCGGGAGCACTGCCCTACGAGTACACCAAGAGCGTTCCCACCTGGCAGGTGAGCTGGTTCTCGCGCGGTCGCAAGGCCCGGGAGGTGGTCCAGGTCTACGTCGATGACCAGAGCGCTCGCGTGACCCAGGTGTGGAGCGGATTCCAGGTTGCCTGGTCAATGGCCCGGGGCTACCCGGGAGCTTTCGGTCGGCGCTCCAACGCGCTCTATGTGTGGCTGCCGCTGTGCCTGCTGTTCCTGGCCCCGTTTCTGCCCTGGCGCGGTTCGCGTCGGCGACCGCGGCTGGGCCGGCCCGGTCTGTTGCACCTCGACCTGCTGATGCTTCTGGGGTTCTCGGTCTCACTAGCCTGCTTTAACCGCGGCGAAATTGGCCTTTCGGTGCCGCTGGTCTACCCGTTTTTGCTCTATCTGCTCGGGCGCATGCTGCTGCTGGCCTTCGGGCGCGGTCTGCCACGCGGCCCCCTTCGCGTCGCGGTGCCCGTCCCTTGGTTGCTGTGGGCCGCGGTGTTCCTGCTCGGGCTACGCGTGGGTCTGAACATCCTCAACTCCAACGTGATCGACGTCGGCTACGCGGGGGTGATCGGGGCAGACAAGCTGATCCACGGTCATCTTCTGTACGGACTGTGGCCCAAGGACAACGCCTTCGGGGATACCTACGGACCGGTCAACTACCTCGTCTACGTCCCCTTCCGGCTCATCTTCGGCTGGAGCGGGCGCTGGGACGCCCTGCCCGCCGCCCATGCCGCCGCGATCAGCTTCGACCTGCTGACCGCGGGCGGGCTGTACCTCCTGGGGCGCCGGCTGCGCGGTTCGGACCTGGGCGTCGTGTTGATGTACGCCTGGGTGGCCTACCCGTTCACCCTGTTCACGCTGAGCTCCAACAGCAACGACGCGCTGGTCTCGGCCACGGTCGTCCTGGCACTGCTGGTCATCGGCTCCGCCCCGGGCCGCGGCGTGGTCGGGGCGCTGGCCGGATTGACCAAGTTCGCCCCCTTCGCCCTCGCCCCGCTGCTGCTGCGCGGCAGTGGCCCAAGACCCAAGGAGCGGGCCGTCGCGCTGTACCTGTTGGCCTTCGCGGTGATGGTCTTCGTCGCTGCGCAGCCGGTGCTGCTCAACGGTGACCTGGACTACCTGTGGCGTGACTCGATCGCCTACCAGGCCCGGCGGGTCACGCCGTTTTCGATCTGGGGCCTGTGGGGTGGCCTCGGGGTGGTGCAGCACGGCCTCGAGTTGGGTGCCGCGGCGTTAGCCGTGCTGCTGGCCTTCATCCCCCGGCGCCGGGGGCCGGTGCAGGTCGCCGCACTCGGGGCGGCGATCCTGATCGCCGTCCAGCTGACGGCCAACTACTGGCTCTATCCCTACATCTTGTGGTTCTTCCCGCTGGTCACGGTGGCTCTGTTCGCCTCCCACGCGGAGCGCCCGGCCTCTGCCCCGACACGACCGACGACTGAGGCGCAGCCTGTGGCCAGCGCGCCCGCACCCCTGCCGGCTTGATCGAGGTCAGCTCCCTCCGGGTGCCGGCACCAGGATCTGCTCAATGGCGCTGGCTCGTAGCGGCGCGGCGGCGGTGGTGATGAGCACGCCCTGAAGCCATGGGTCCTCGGCGGAGGTCTCAAAGCGCACCGGCATCTTGGTTCGCATCGCTTCGATGGCCAGCTCGCGCTTGACGCCGATCACTCCGCCGCGGGGACCCGTCATGCCGACATCGGTGATGTAGGCCGTGCCCCCGGGCAGGATCCGCGCGTCGGCGGTGGGCACGTGGGTGTGAGTTCCCACGACCGCGGTCACGCGACCATCGAGGTGCCAGCCCATGCCCACCTTCTCGCTGGTCGCCTCGGCGTGCATGTCGACCAGGATCTGATCAACCTGGCCCTCCAGCGTGGTCAGCGCCGAGTCGGCTTCCAGGAAGGCCGGGCGGCTCGCGTCCATGAACAGGTTGCCCGACAGCGAGACCACCCCCAGCCGTACGCCCCCGCGCACCACTATGCACCACCCGTGGCCGGGCTGGCTGCGCAGGAAGTTGGCCGGCCGCAGGATCCGCTCTTCGCGGTCGAGGTAGCCGTAGACCTCGCGCTGCCGGTAGGTGTGGTTGCCCAGGGTGATGACGTCCACTCCGGCAGCCAGGAGCTGGTCGGCGATGCGGGGGGTGATGCCGATGCCCCCGGCCGCGTTCTCGCCGTTGACGATCACGAAGTCGGGCGCATGGCGCTCTCGTAACTCGGGCAGCAGCGCCAGCAGCGTGCGCTTGCCCAGCCCACCGACGATGTCCCCGACGAACAGGATCTTCACCGGCGCGTGTGTGTTTCCGGGGGTCAGGGGGCGCATACTTCCAGGAAGATGACTTTCCGGGTCCGCAGGCGCACGTCCTCCTCACTTGAGCAGGAGCCCGAAGCCGACGTCGGCTCATCGGCCGGCGGCGAGCCGTCGGAGCTCGAACCGGCGTCCCCTTCCTCTGCCCGGTCAGGGCTGCCCGAGCCCGAGCTGACTCCGATCCCGACCCGGATCGCCCCGGTGGTCGTCCCCCGTTGGGTGCAGATGGTCATGCTGCCCGTTGCGCTGTTGGGGCTGTGGGCCCTGGCCCGGGCCGCCGGTTCGGTCCTGTTGATTCTGGTCGTGGCCAGCATGGTCGCCTTGATTCTGGCTCCCCTCGTGCGGCTACTCGGTCGCCACATGCCGCGCGGACTGGCCATCCTGCTCGTCTACGTGGGCGGCGTGGCGCTGCTGCTGGTCATCGGCTACCTGCTGGCCAGCCCCGTGAGCTCCCAGGTCACCCGTTTTGAGCACAACCTGCCCAGCACCGTCGCCGGGGCCAACCGCGATCTGACCAACGTCCAGACCTGGCTCGATCAGCACGGAATCAACGTGCACATCCAAAAGCAGGGCCAGTCGGCTTTGGACACGCTGCAGAAGGATGTGCTCAAGCGCTCGAGCACGATCGTCAGCGTGTCACGCGATCTGCTGGCGGGAATCGTGACGATCGGCTTTGACCTTGTGCTCATTCTCGTGCTCTCCATCTACCTGCTGCTCTACGGCCGGCAGATCGGCAGGTTGGTTCGGTCGATCATGCCCGCCGGGGATGGGACGCCCGAGGACGACTACCCGCTGCTCGTGCAGCACGCCGTCTCGGGCTACGTCCGCGGCCAGCTTCTGTTCAGCCTCGTGATGGGGACCAGTGCCGCGCTGGCTCTGACCATCTTCGGCGTGCTCGGGATCTTCCCCGACGGGGAGCGCTACGCCGTGTTTCTGGGTGCCTTCTACGGTCTCATGGAGCTGATCCCTTACATCGGACCGATCATCGGCCCGGTTCCGGCCGTCCTGCTGGCCCTCTTTCAAGATCCGATTAGCGCGTTGTGGCTGGTCTTGCTCTTTGTCGCCCTGCAACAACTCGAGGGCCACGTCGTGGCGCCCCAGGTGTTTCGGATCTCGCTGCGGATCAATCCGATCTTGATCATCCTTGCGCTGCTGATCGGCTATCAGCTCTACGGAATTGCCGGGGCTCTGGTCGCGCTGCCGGTGATCGCCGTCATCCGCCAGACAGTCATCTACCTGCGTCGCCACCTGGTCTTCGAGCCCTGGGGCGTGCTCGGCACTGGCGCGGGTCTGGGGGTGCTCACGGGCGCCCCCTCGCGGTGTCCGGACTGCGGGGCGCGGGCCGGCGGTGAGGACGCCTTCTGCCGCCAGTGCGGTGCGACGCTCAGGCCCCCAGTCCACACCCCGGGCTGAACCGCGCCACGACCGTGAACCACTAGTAGCCTGGCCGCGGTGTCATCAGCCGCCTCCACCGCCGCGCCGGCGACCACGCTGGCGGCGCGCTCGCTGAGCAAGCACTTCGGCGACCGGGCCGCGCTGAGCGAAGTCAGCTTCGAGCTGGCACCCGGCGAGCTGGTGGGCATCATCGGACCCAACGGGGCCGGCAAGACGACGCTGCTCTCGATCCTGGCCGGCGTGCTCGCGCCCGACGGGGGTCAGCTCAGCCGCCCGGCCCGAGAGATCGGGTGGGTCCCCCAACAGCCGGCGTTGTACTCCAAGCTTTCGGTGGCTGAGAACCTGCGCCTGTTCGCCCGTCTGGAGAAGGCCGGCGATCCCGAGGCGGCGGTTGCCCGGATGCTCGAGCAGACCTCACTCCAAGACCGGGCCGACGAGGAGGTGAGTCGCCTCTCGGGCGGCAACCAGCAGCGCGTCAACATCGCCATCGGCCTGCTGTCCCAACCGTCGGTCCTGCTCCTTGATGAGCCCTCGGCGGCGTTGGATCCTCGCCAGCGCGAGCGCCTGTGGGAGTTCATTTTGGCGCTCGCGCAGGGCGGAACGACCGTCGTCTTCTCCACCCACAACGTGTCTGAGGTCGAGCGCTACGCAACCCGGGTCCTGTTGCTGGCCGACGGCGAGCTGCTGTTCACCGGCACGCCGGCGCAGCTACAGGTCGAGGTGGGGGCCCCGCCCGCCCCGGGCTCTATACCTCGCCAGGGGCCCGACTTGGAAAGCGCGCTGGTCGGCTTCCTGCACCGGCGCGGGCACTGATGCGGCGCCTCAGCTGATGCGTTGGGTGCTGATCAAGGATCTGCAGATCCTGCGCCGCTCGCCGTTTCTGGTCTCGCTGCTCGTCGTCTATCCGATCGTCATCGCGCTGATGATCGGCTTCGCGCTGTCCAGCCCGCCCGGCAAGCCGACGGTGGCCTTCGACAATGGGGTGGCCGCCGGCCAGGGCAAGATCAGCCTCGGCAACCAGCAGATCGACGTCGCCCACTACGCCAGCCGGCTGCTCTCCTCTGTCCACCCGTTGCCGGTCCACTCGCGGGCGCAGGCCGTGGCCGCCGTGCGTGACGGCCGGGCGCTGGCCGCGGTCATCATTCCCCCGGATCTGGCTCAGCAGATCCAAGGTCTCATCACTCAGGGGGTGGGCAGCCCGTCGGTGGAGATCATCCTCAACACCCATGATCCGGTCGAGCGCCAGTTCGTGGATCAGGCGATCTCCGCCCGCCTGGCCGACGTCGAGTCGGCGGTGTCCAAGCAGGTCCTGCGCGTGGCCGTCGGTGACCTTCAGCAGGTCCTCAACGGCGGCAACGTGCAGCTGTTGGGCCAGAGCGTGAAGCTGCTCGGACTGCGCAACGCCCGCACGATCGTGGCCGGGACGATCGCCGCCCTACCCGCCCGTTCCCCTCTGCGCCTCGCGCTGCGCCAGGTCGTCGGCTTCGCCAATCTGGCCATCTCCGGCCTCTCCTTCGCTGGTCCGGCGCTGGACTCGATCGGCACTCCGCTCACCGTCAACGAGACCCAGCTGGCCGGGCGAACCACGCCCAGCGACGCCTACGCCGCAGCGATCGCGGTGATCGTGTCGCTGATGTTCGTCACCGTGCTCCTGGCCGCGGGTCTGCTAGCCCTTGAGCGCAGTGAGAACACCTATACGCGGCTGGTGCGCGGACTGATCTCCCCCGGCCGGCTGCTGGTCGAGAAGATCGCTCTGGCCGGCGCCTGTGCGGCCCTGGTCACGCTGATCATGGCCGCCCTGGTGTCGTTCTTCGTGCCCCTGGACTGGGGCCGATTCGGGCTCTGGGTGCTCGCGTTGGTCCTGGGCGGGTGGGCCTTCGCGGCCCTGGGGGTAACGATCGGGGCGGCCGCCCGTGAGGTCTCGGCCGCGTCGCTGTTGGCGCTTTTGATCTCGCTGCCAGTCGCCTTCGTGGCCCTGGTTCCCGGGGCCGCCGTCTCCGGCGGCCTGAAGACCGTGCTGGACACGGTCGCCTTCGTGTTTCCCTTCAAGGCCGCCCTGCAGGCGGCCAGTAATGCCTTCAGCGCAACGCCGCCGGGGATCGTCGGGCCGCTCGTGCACCTGCTGGTTCTGGCGCTGGCCTTCGGCGGTCTGGCGCGCTTGACGCTGGTGCGCTTCGCCCGTCGCTGAACGAGGGCCGGCGTACTCAGCGCTGTCCGGTGGAACGCTGGAAGAGGAAGAAGCACACCGCGGCCACGATCAGGGCAATGACCGGAAGCGTGAGGCCGATCACACCGACGATCGCAAAGACCAGGCTGATCACCCCGATCACGCCCGCGGTGCCTCCGACCAGCACAAGCCGGTAGGCCCGCTGCTCACGCGCTCGGCGCGGTGTGTAACCGCGTCGTTTTTGCAGATCGCTCATCGTGGTGGCAAAGCCTACCGGCTCAACGCTACCGTTCGCCCATGGTGCCCGAGGAGCCCGTCCACCTGCTGCTCTACGACTACGTCCCGGACATGGCCGAGCGCCGCGGCCCCCATCGTGAGTCGCATCTGGCGCGCATCTCCGTTGAGCGTGAGGCCGGACGCATCGCCTGGGCCGGCGCCTTTGATCCTCCGAGCGGGGCGGCGATCGTCTTCACCGGAGTCGATCGCGAGGAAGTCGAGGCGTTCGTGGCCGCCGATCCGTACCGGCACGCCGGCTTGATCGCCTCCTGGCGCGTTGAGCGCTGGAAGCTGGTCTGAAACCCGGAATGAAAGTGGGACCGGGGGGCAGCGGGGCCCCGGTATGCTCGAAGGCGATCGTTATGCCCTTTCCGCAGACCCGCCTGCGCCGGCTTCGGGCCAATCGCGCGCTGCGCGGCTTGGTCCGCGAGACGCGCCTTGACCCGGCGGACTTCGTGTATCCGATGTTCGTGGCCCACGGACTCGATCGGCGTGAGCCGGTGCCGTCCATGCCCGGAGTCGACCGCCTCTCGATCGCCCACGCCGTCACCGAAGCCGGCGATGCCCACGCGCTGGGCATAGGCGCGGTGCTGCTGTTCGGGCTGCCGGCCGCCAAGGACGAGGAGGGCTCCGGGGCGTGGGATGAGGAGGGCGTCGTGCAGCTGGCCACTCGGGCCATCAAAAAAGCCCATCCGGAGCTGCTGGTCATCCCCGATCTGTGCCTGTGTGAGTACACCAGCCACGGCCATTGCGGTGTCTTGGGAGCCGACGGTAGCGTCGAAAACGACGCCACGCTGGAGCTCCTGGCGCGCACGGCGGTCTCCCAGGCCCGGGCGGGCGCCGATCTGATCGCGCCCAGCGACATGATGGACGGTCGGGTCGGAGTGATCCGCAGCGCCCTGGACGACGAGGGCTTCTCCGAGCTGCCGATCATGGCCTACTCGGCCAAGTTCGCCTCCGCGTTCTATGGCCCGTTCCGTGACGCCGCCGATTCGACGCCCGCCTTCGGCGACCGGCGCGGGTACCAGATGGACCCCGCCAACGGTGCCGAAGCGCTGCGTGAAGCCCACCTCGACGTGCAGGAGGGTGCCGACATCGTGATGGTCAAGCCCGCGCTGCCCTACCTGGACGTGATCCGGCGCGTCAAGGACGAGACGGGGATGCCCGTGGCGGCCTACAACGTCAGCGGCGAGTACGCGATGCTCAAGGCTGCGGTCGCTGCCGGCTACCTCGATGAGCGCAGCGCGGTGCTCGAAGCGCTGACCTCGATCCGGCGGGCCGGGGCCGACATCGTGATCACCTACCACGCCAAGGAGGCCGCGCTGTGGCTCGCCTAGACACCCCGGGGACTGGGCTCTCGCCCTCAGCCGCTGTGCATGGTCAGCATGGTTCCAAGCTGCGCAGCCGCAAGCAGGGGGCGGCGATCGCCCTGGACGACCTCGACAGGCGTCTGCTCAACCTGATGCAGGGCCAGTTCCCGATCGCTCCACGTCCCTACGAGCACGTCGCAGGCCTGGCCCAGATCACCGAGACGGAGGTCATGGCGCGGGTCACCCGCCTGCTGGACGAGCGCATCATCCGCCAGGTCACGCCTATCTTCGACACCCGCGCTCTGGGCTACTCCTCAATGCTGGTTGCGGCCAAGGTCGACCCTGAGAACCCGTGGCGGGCGGCCAACATCATCAACGCCCACCCCGGCGTGTCGCACAACTATCTGCGTAACCACGAGTTCAACATCTGGTTCACGATCGCCACCGAGCCAGATTCGCCACTCGGGCTGGAAGGTACTTTGGAGGTCCTGGCCCGCCTGGCCGGCGCCGAGTCCGTGCGCCAGCTGCCAACCCTGAAGCTGTTCAAGATCCGCATGGACCTTGAGATGGAGGCCGGGACCGAGGAGCTGGCCACGGCGGCGGCGGCGGCCGAGCCCGCTGAGATCGAGGCTCAGCCCTACGACGACTTCGACCGCTCGGTCATCCGGGCGCTCCAGGGCGATCTCCCGGTCACCCCCGAGCCCTACGCGCCGGCGGCCGCGGAGCTGGGCGTCGACCAGGTGCACTTGCTCGAGCATCTACGTGGCATGCAGGAGCGGCGCCTGCTGCGCCGCGTCGCCGCGATCCTCTTTCACCGCCGCGCGGGCTTCAGCGCCAACGGCATGGGCGTCTGGAAGGTCCCCGATCAGCGGATCCTCGAGCTGGGCATGCGAATGGCCTCTTTTCGTGGCATCTCGCACTGCTACCAGCGCCCCACCTATCAGGACTGGCCCTACTCGGTGTTCACCATGGCCCACGGTCGCTCCAAGGAGGAATGCGACGCGATCCTGGACTCGATCGCTCAGGACACCGGGATTGAGGAGCGGGCCACGCTCTACTCCTCGACGGAGTTCAAGAAGATCCGCCTCCTCTACTTCACGGGCGACTACCGCGCCTGGGAGCGCGAGCACGCCGGCGTGTGAGCGGACTCCAGGTCGACGGTACCCAGCGCTCGGCTGAGCTCTACCAACGAGCGCTCGGGCTCATGCCCGGGGGGGTCAATTCCCCCGTGCGAGCGATGCGCGCGATCGGACGCGACCCCATCTTCATCGCCTCCGGGGAGGGCGCGGTGATCCATGATGTGGACGGCAACGAGTACATCGACTGGGTGTGCTCATGGGGCCCGCTGATCCTCGGCCACGCCCACCCCGAGGTAGTCGAAGCCGTACGGGAGGCCGCGGGGCGAGGGACGAGCTTCGGTGCACCAACGGCCGGGGAAGTGCAGCTGGCCTGGGAGGTCAGTGGGCGGATTCCCTCGGTGGAGATGCTGCGCATGACGTCATCAGGCACCGAGGCCACGATGAGCGCCCTGCGCCTCGCCCGCGCGGTGACGGGGCGCGAGAAGGTCCTCAAGTTCGCCGGCGCGTACCACGGCCATCTGGACGGCCTGCTCGCCCAGGCCGGATCGGGCCTGGCCACGCAAGGCATCCCGGCCAGCCCGGGCGTACCCGCGGCGGCCGCCGCGGCCACGGTGATCGTGCCCTGGAACGCACCCGATGCGCTGCCCGACACCGGGGACATCGCCGCCATCCTGGTCGAGCCGGTGCCGGCCAACATGGGCGTGGTCCCGCCGGCTCCCGGCTTTCTGGAGATCCTGCGCCATGAAGCCGATGATCACGGCGCGCTGCTGATCTTCGACGAGGTCATCAGCGGCTTCAGGGTGGCGCGCGGGGGCGCTCAGGATCACTTTCGGGTAGTACCCGATCTGACCGTCCTGGGCAAGATCATCGGCGGCGGCCTGCCCGCCGCCGCCTATGGCGGTGCTCGCGAGCTGATGGAGCGTGTTGCTCCGG
Organism: Actinomycetota bacterium; assembly: GCA_030948805.1. Lineage (GTDB taxonomy): Bacteria > Actinomycetota > Thermoleophilia > Solirubrobacterales > Solirubrobacteraceae > Palsa-465. The sequence continues at coordinate 19,376 of JALYZQ010000225.1, forward strand.
CCGGCGACGTGTACCAGGCGGGGACGCTGTCGGGCAACCCCGTCGCCGTGGCCGCCGCCCTGGCCACCTTGCGCGAGCTTCGCGACTCGGCCTATGAGCGGCTGGCGGACACCACCGAGGCTCTGGCCACAGGACTGGGTGCGGCCGCGGAGCAGGCCGGGGTTCCCGTGCGCATCCAGTCCCTGCCGGGACTGCTGACGGTCTTCTTCATCGACAGGGCCGTTGAGTCCTACGCGGATGCGCAAGCCTGTGACCCCGATGCTTACGCGGTCTGGTGCCGAGCCCTGCTGGCTCGCGGCGTGTATCCGCCCGCTTCTCAGTTCGAGGCCTGGTTTCCCTCTCTGGCCCACGGACCCGAGCACGTGCGGCGGACGATCGAGGCGGCCGGCGCCGCGTTTGCCGAGGTGGCGGCGCGGTGAAAAGCGCCGCTGACGGGCAGGCGGCCCTGGCCGAGGAGCTTCGGACCCTGGGTGGCTCAGCGGCGGCGTGCCTACGCGCGGCGGCGGACCTTCCCCAAGCCGATGAACGCCACCCGGGACCGGCTCAGTTGGCGGCGGGCGGACCTCGGGCCGCCGGGCAGGAGCGTGAGTACGAGCTGCTGCTCGAGATGATCTATGAGGGGACTCGCCTGCACTACGGCAGCCCGCGCGTGTTCGCGGTCGCCGATCCCGATCTCCGCCTGCTGCTGGGCGACCATCTGTACGCCAGTGGGCTGGCCCGCCTGGCCCAGATCGGCGACCTGGAGGCCGTGGCCGAGCTGGCTGACCTGATCTCGCTGCTGGCTCAGGCCTATGCCCGTGAGCAGTCTGAGCTCGCCGACGCCATTTGGGTGGCCGGAGCTCGGGCGATCGGCTGGGGAGGCAGTCCCCGCTACGAGGCGGCCAAGGACCTGGCCCGAGGCGAGCTGGAGGGAGCCCGCGCCGCTCTGCTCAGCGCCTCCCTGGTCGGGGGCTCGTGACGGCCGCCTCTTTGTTGACGGTACGCTTGTCTACCCGTTGAATATGGACCGGCCGCCGTTTACGAGGGCGTCAGTTGCCAGACAGACACAAGACCGCAAAATCTAAGTACACGGCCGACCGTCAGATGCCGGGCGCCTTTGAGGGCGAGACGATCACCCGGCGGCGGTTCATGAACGTCGTCACCCAGGGATCCGGGATGGTCGCGGCGGCCGCGTTCACGCTCCCTGCGCTCGGTTTTGCCCTCGGGCCGATCTTCAGCCGCGTCCCCTTCAACTGGCAGCCGATCGGGCCGCCCAGTGATTTCCCCAAGGACACTTACACCGTGCGTGTGATCACGATCGTGCAGGGCGTCGGCGAGGCCGGCAAGTCGATCGCCTACGTGCGGGCGCGCAACCCGTCCATCGACACCGAGCACGAGGACCAGTACAACCGCTTCGTTGCCCTGTCTTCACGCTGCATGCACCTGGGTTGCCCCGTGCGCTTTGTGTCCGCGGCCGAGCGCTTCATCTGTCCCTGCCACGGTGGCGTCTACGACTTTCGCGGCATGGTGGCCGGCGGTCCTCCGGTTCGGCCCCTGGATCGCTTCTACACCCGGTTCAATCAGTCCTCGGGGCTGGTCGAGATCGGCCCGCGCTACTCGGTGAACTCCGAGCTCGAGCGCTTCTCGCCGCGCGACCCCGGGCAGCCGCTGAACGGAATCGGGCAATATCTGTACCCAGCCCGCTTCGACACCTCCGTGCTCCCCGGCAAGTAGTGAGGCCCTAGGACATGCCCAAGCTTCCCGCTCCTCCGCTCCCCAAGGTCCTGCAGCCCCGGCCCAAGCGCCCCGGGCAGAACGGCAATGGCAACGGCAACGGCAAGACCACCCCGCTGGAGGTCGGCGCCGAGGCCGGGATCACCGTCGTGGACTGGATCGACGAGCGCACCTCGCTTTCCCCGGGCATCCGCTGGTTGCTCTTCCGCAAGGTCCCTAAGGGGATCAACTGGTTCTACACGCTGGGCTCGGCGACCATGTTCGCCTTCCTCAACCAGGCGGTCACGGGCGTTTTCCTGGCCATGTTCTACCGCCCCGATGCGGCCGGCGGCGCCTACGAATCGGTCCGCTACATTACCGACGACGCGTTCCTCGGCCAGCTGGTTCGCGCCATGCACAAGTGGGGCGCGTCGGTGATGATCATCCTCATCTTCCTGCACATGGCGCGGGTGTTCTTCTTCGGGGCCTACAAGTACCCGCGCGAGCTCACCTGGATCATCGGCGTCGTGCTCTTGATCCTCACCCTGGCTATGGGCTTCACCGGCTACCTGCTGCCCTTTGACCAGCGCTCCTACTGGGCGACCATTGTCGGCGTGAACATCAACGGCACGGGTCCGTTCATCGGTCCCTATCTCAGTGACTTCCTGCGTGCCGGGCCGGAGTTCGGCGCGACCACGCTGTCGCGTTTCTACGCCATCCACATGCTGCTGATTCCTGGCCTGATCGCCGCCCTGATCGGCGCCCACCTGTATCTGATCACCAAGCTCGGGATCTCCGCCCCGCCGTGGCTCAAGCCGCAAGAGGACGACGAGGAGCTGCACGAGGCACGGGTATGAACCAGGCCGAGAAGGAGACCTACCTCCGCGAGTACTCGACGCTGAAGAACGCCGGCAAGCCGTTCTTCCCCTATGCCGTGGCCAAGGACTCGATGATGGCCGTGATCGTGATGGTCGTGATCATCTTCCTGGCCGCCATGTTCGGGGCGGAGCTCGGACCCAAGGCCGATCCGACCACGACCACCTACGTTCCCCGTCCGGACTGGTACTTCTTCTTTTTGTTCGAGGTCCTGCGGGTCATGAAGAACGTCCCCAAGTTCACCGACATGGCGACCATCGGCGTGCCGACGATCTGCATGATCCTGCTCTTTCTGCTGCCCTTCTATGACCGCAGTCCTGAACGGCGCATCGAGCGCCGGCCGGTCGCGCTGACGGCCGGCCTGGCCACGATCTTCGCCATGGCCTACCTGACCTACTCCGGCGCGGCCACCGGGTCTCCGAACTCTGTCGACATGCGCCCACCGGCCAACCTGACCGCGTCGCAGAAGGCCACCTTCACGGCTGGTGAGCTGGTGGTCGGCCAGTCGGGCTGCCTGGCCTGCCACGTGATCGGCGAAAACGGCAACAACGGCCCCGGGCCGGCGCTGACGCACATCGGGACGACCCTGCGTCCGGACGCGATCGCCTCCACGCTGCGCAATCCCACCGCCCCCATGCCCTCCTTCTCCGGTCTGGCCAAGCAGTACCCGCAGAAGTTCCAGAACCTGGTCAGCTTCCTCTCCGAGCTGCAGTAGGCCGCGGGGCCTGCCGATGACGGCGGGGACGCTGCCCGAGCCCGAGGTCCGGGCCATGTTCGATCGCATCGCCGGTGTCTATGACCGCCTGAACACTGTCATGACGGCCGGGCTGCACCATCAATGGCGCCGCCGCGCCGCCGACCTTGCGCAACTGCGCCCCGGCGACAGCGCGCTGGACGTGGCCACCGGAACCGGGGACCTGGCGCTGGAGCTCGCCGTGCGCGTGTCTTCAGGCGGGACCGTGGTGGGGGCAGATTTCTCCCCGCGCATGCTGGAGCTTGCCCGCGAGAAGGCGGCCCGTGCCCTCGCCGGCGACGGGGTTCAGTTGCGCTTTGAGACCGCCAACGCCCTGGCCCTGCCTTACGCCGATGACGAGTTCGACGCCGCCACGGTGGGCTTTGGAGCGCGCAACTTCTCGGACCTGCGGGGAGGCCTGACCGAAATGACCCGCGTGGTGCGTCCCGGCGGCCGGGTGGTGGTTCTGGAGATCACGACCCCGAGCCGGCCTCCGCTATCGACCTTTCTCGAGCTGTGGTTTGACCACGTCGTTCCCACGCTGGGGCGGTTGGCCGGAGACCCGGAGGCCTACAGCTATCTGCCCGATTCGGTGCGCCGCTTCCCGCCCCCGCGCGAGCTGGCGGGCATCATGTCGGGTTGCGGGTTGCGACGGCTGCGCTACATCCTGACCGCCGGGGGCATCATCGCGTTGCACGTCGGTGAGGTGGGCGGGTGAGCGTCGTTGAGGGCGTGATCAGCGCCGGGGGTGCCCCCGCGGCGCGGTTGATGGAGCGCCTGGAGGCGCGGATGGTGAAGTTGGCCGGAGGCCACGGCGAGATCCTCGGCCGACTAGCCGCCGACACCATCGCCGCCGGCGGAAAGCGCCTGCGCCCGCTGCTCGTGTTCCTAGCCGCGGGGACCCCGCCGCCCGAGACCGACGGGCTCCTGCGCGCCGCCGTGGCGGTTGAGCTTCTGCACAGTGCGACGCTCGTCCACGACGACGTCCTGGACGGCGCGGCGCTGCGCCGCGGGCGCCCGACCGTGGTCGCCGCCGCCGGCCGGCACCTGGCCGGCGCCACCGGTGACCTGCTCTTCTCACGGGCCTTTGCCGAGCTGGCCGGCACCGGCTCGCCGGCCATGGTCAGAGCCCTCTCCCGGGCCAGCTCGGGCTTGGCCGCCGGTGAGCTCATGCAGCGCGCTGACGCCTTCCGGGCCGTGCCCGTGGAGCGCTACCTGGAGCGCTGCCGGTTGAAGACCGCCGTGCTGTTCAGAGCCGCGTGTGAGCTCGGAGCGATTGAAGGGGGCGGCCGCGCCCGGGAGGTGGGCGCCTTCGGCGAGCAGATCGGCATCGCCTTCCAGCTCCTCGACGACGTTCTCGATGTCTCGGGTCCGCCCGAGCGCACGGGCAAGCCCCGGGGTACTGACCTCCTCGACGGCACGGTGACGCTGCCCCTGCTCATCGCCCGCACTCGGGATCCCGAGCTGGCCGCCCTGGATCCCCGCCAGATCGGTGGCGTTACCACTGCCGATGAGGTGTGTGGGCGGATCGCCGCCACCGGAGCCCTGCAGACGGTCACCGATAAGGCCCTGGAGCTCGTGGCCGGCGCCAAGGCCCGGTTGCCGGGCCTGCCCGCGCGTCAGCAGGCCGCGCTTGAGTTGGTGGCCGACGGCGTGGTAGCCCGCTACGCCTGACCGCCCGACGCCGAGGCGACCTAGAAGGCCCGAGCCATCTAGAAGTCTTCGGGCAGGATCAGATCGCTGTGCAGGGCGACTGAGAAGCGGTCGATCTCCTCGGCCATGTTGGCCTGAGTCAGGCGGCGCAGATCGGCCAACATGTGAGCCAGCCCGTCGTCCAAGTACTCCTCGAACTCATCCAGTTGGCTCTGATCGAAGATTCCCTCGATCAGCCAATCGCAGTTGGGGCAGTGCAGCACGAGCTCCCAGAAACCGCCGCCGGTCTCGCCCCACTGCACCGGCTGGACGAGTTGCGACGAGCACTGTGGGCAAACATGCAGGCCGCGCTTGGCGGCGTCCTCGGAGGAGTAGCGCACGACCTCTATGGCGCGGCCGCTGGGCAGCACGATGCGGCGAACGGAGTGGCTGTCAGGTCGCTGGCTCACAAGCTTCTCGCGCCTGATATCGGCGTGCGCGGAGGCGAGCTTGAGCAGGCGTCCAGCCCGGTTGGACGCACCGACCGCTACGCTTGAGGCTCCCCACTCGGAGGCCCCGACGATGTTTCGTAGTCCGCTAGTCGACGCAATCGTTGTTCTCGTAATCGTGCTGTTGGTTCTCGGACCCAAGCGCCTCCCCGAGCTGGGCAAGGGCCTCGGGCGCGGCATGCGGGAATTCAAGGACGGCATAACCGGCGATTCCAAGGACGAGGAAGCCGAGCGCTCGGCGCTCACGCCTCCCGCCGCGGGCACCGACTCGGCCGTTGGGTCTGGAGTTGCCGGGAGCGAGCACGCGCCGGATCAGCCCCGCACGCCCGATCAGGAGCAGGTGGCCGGCGGCGAGCAGGGCTCCTCGCAGGTCGGGTCAGAGCACCGCTCCTAGTGCACCCCACGTACGCCGTGCTGCTGCCGCCTCAGGGCGGCCAGACTGTGGTCCCGGGCGTAGCGACGGCGGAGACGGCCTAGCCCATGCCCCGAGTGATCCGGCCCGTGAGGCACGAGGACCGGCTGAGCGTCGTCGACCACCTTGACGAGCTGCGCTCACGGTTGGTGATCTGCGTCGTGGCGCTGGTCGTCGCCTTCGCGTTCTGCTACGTGTTCAACCACGCGCTGTTGAATCTGCTCAACGCTCCGCTGCCCAGCTCCGGCCCGACGCAGGCCAACCACCTCGGCGGTCTGACCAGGGACTCGGTCAGGGCGTCACGCAATTTCCTGCAAGCCGGCAACCTGCTGCATCAGCTATCGGCGTCCACGGGCTTGTCGGCTCCCGATCGCGCGCTGCTGGCGCAGATTGGCACCAAGGTCGTTGACGCCGCCAAGGCGTTGCCGCAGTCCACGCCCAAGAACGTGCCTATTACGATCGGGGTCGGGGAGCCGTTCACGACCACTCTGACCGTCTGCTTCTACTTCGCGCTGCTCATCACCCTGCCCGTCCTGCTCTATGAGATCTACGCGTTCATCATCCCCGCCATGAGCTCTGAGGAGCGGCGGGCGGTGGTGCCGATCATGCTCGCCGCCCCTGTGCTGTTCGTGGCCGGCGTGGTGTTCACCTATCTGATCGTGTTACCGGCCGCGGTCAAGTTCCTCCAGGGCTACAACAGCGACAACTTCAACGCCCTGGTCCAGGCCAAGCCCCTGTACTCATTCGAGGTCCTGACGATGGCGGCCATCGGACTGGCCTTCCAGATGCCCATCGGGCTGCTGGGGATGCAGCGCGCGGGCATCATCAACGGCAGTACCCTGACCCGGCACTGGCGCTACGCTACGGTCATCATCGCCGTCATCGCGGCGGCGATGCCCGGGGCAGATCCCGTGACCACCGCGCTGGAGACCGCCCCCTTGGTGATCCTCTTCCTGGTCAGCATCGTGATGCTCAAGATCGTCGATCGTCGTGACGCCAAGCGGGCGCTGTCCGAGCTCAACACGGTCGACGAGGAGGAGTAGGCGGTGCTGTTCGACCTTCGCAGCCGCGGACGGCGGCGCACGGTGCAGTTCGTCTACCTGGGCCTGGCCATCCTGATGGGCGGCGGCCTGGTTCTGTTCGGCGTCGGGGCCGGCAACGGCAACGGCGGCCTGCTCAACGCCTTCACCGGCAACGGCTCAGGTAACTCCCAGAGCTCCGTGCTGACCAATCAGGAGAAGGCCGCGGTCAAGCGCACCCAGCGTACGCCCAGCGATCCCGCCGCTTGGGGCGCCCTGGTCACCGCCCGCTGGGAGATCGCCACCTCCGGCAGCGACTACAGCAGCACCCAGGCCACCTTCACCGCCTCCGGACGCAAGGAACTGGCCGCGACCGCCAACGCCTGGGCGCGCTATGTCCAACTGACCAAGCAACCTGACGCCACCCTGGCCACCCTGGCCGCCCACGCCTACGGCCAGCTCGGCCAGTACCCCGGCTCGGCGAACGCCTGGCAGATCGTCGCCAAGGCCACTCCAACCTCAGCCAAGGACTACGCCTGCCTAGCCGTCACCCGGTACGCCGCTAAGCAGAACCCTCAGGGCGACCAGGCCCTACGCAAGGCCCTGGCCCTAGCCCCTGCGCTCAGTCGCTCCAAGCTCAAGGCCGAGATCCAGGCCGCCAAGAAGGTCCCGGCGATCGCCCAGTCCTGCTGAGCCCGCCGCACCGTCGCCACCGGCATCACCCTGGGTAACATCGCCCACTGCGGGCCGTTAGCTCAATTGGCAGAGCAGGGGACTCTTAATCCCAAGGTTGGAGGTTCGATTCCTCCACGGCCCATCTGAAATGTCTCGAGGTAGGACGCAGCGGGCGAGCGCTTCGGTGACATTCCGATCGCGGGGAATGAACCTTCGGACCTGACCAGCGGGCGTTCGGCGACGACCTAGCCCGGCTCGGCGAGGGGTGCTCGCTGAACCGCAAGCGGACGCACCGGTTGTACACCACGCCCCGCCACTTGACTGCTCCGAATGTCGCCAGTACGTGACGCCATTCGTCTGACCGCCGACGAGGGACGCACTATCCAGTTTGCGGGCCGCGTTGAGAGTGCGTCGATTGGCTCGCGACGGCTGCTCGTTGCCGACGGGCGGCACCAGCTTCCCTGAACGTCACCAGCCGGCCGCTGGCCTCGTCGTAGAGCTTCAGCCGCAAGGTCATGATGCCTTGCCACACCGTGATCTCCGGCACGCCATGAAAGACCGGATTGTCTCGATGAGCTCGGCTGAGGTTGTAGTTGGGGATCCGTGAAGCGAGGTGGTGGACGTGGTGAAAGCCGATGTTGCCGGTGAAGAACTGCAACACCCTGGGGAGCTTGCAATAGGACGAGCCGCGCAGGGCCGACTCCGCGTAGTTCCAAACCTCGTTGCGCTCCCAGTAGACCCCTTCGAACTGATGCTGGATGTAGACCATCGAGATCCCGATGGCCCCTCCTACCCAGATCACCGAGAGCTGCACGATCAGGACCGGCTGCCAACCGAAGATCGCCACCAGCACGCCGAACTGGCAGACGATGACGATGTTCGTGGCCAGGATCATCTTCCAGTAACGGGCACGGGACCAGGCCGGAAAGAAGCGCGGCTCGATCAGCACCACCCAGATCGGGCCGAGACCGAACATCACCAGTGGGCTGCGGAACAGACGGTAGCCCAGCCGAGCCGCCTTCGATTTTCCGTAGTACTCATCCACGGTCCATGTGTCCACATCGCCGGTGCCGCGGTGGTCGAGGTCTCCGGCTGTGGCGTGATGCACCGCGTGCTCCTGGCGCCATGTGTGGTAGGTGCTGTAGGTGAGCAGCCCGGTCAGGATCCCGACCCACGCGTTCGCTCGGCGGTTGGCGAAGAACGAACTGTGCCCGCAGTCGTGGAAGATGATGAAGACCCGCATGGCGAACCCGCCCGCCGGGAGCGCCAAGAACATCGTCGCTACCACCGAAACATGAACCGCCCAGTACATCAAAGCTAGGAGGGCCAGATAGGGAACGATCGAGGTGGTCAGCTGCGCCGCGCTGCGCGAATGCGTCGGCTTCGAGTAGGGGGCGAGCGTCTCGCGCCAGAACGAGGCGTCCAGTTCGCACGGCTCGGGCACCAGCGGGGCTTCTGGGGAGGATCGGGAGGCAGACATGAAAGGCAGTGCTGTACGCCCGCTAATCCGCGGCTGGCGAGCACGCCAGGTCGAGCTCGCAACTCAGAGCCCGCATCTCCGACTGTGGCCGCACCGACGACGCTGTGATGCACGACGGCGTCCGCGATCTTAGTGCGACCCGCATGATCCCCCAGACACCGATGGTGACGTGACCACACGTCACCATCGTCTGAACGCACGCTCAAGCCGCTCCTCGCAGCATAACCCGAACGCCAAACTCCCGCCCGGCTCCTGCGCCGGCAGCGGCAACGGCGCCCGTGACACAGAGCCCCGCACAAGCGGGTTCTTCTTTGGGCCGACCGAGGCCGAACTGTCAGCCAGCAGGGCACCCATGGCGGACCAACCTTCGACGCCGTGGGATGGAAGATTCAGTAACGCGGCGCACAGTCGGATGCAAGAACGTCGCAGAATGCACGACTGTATTACCAAGCACCTCGCGGCGCTGCGTCCCTGACTACCAGTGCCCCCGGCGAGGCTCACCCGCGCTGAGCGCCGGGCCCAGACCCGGCGTGACCTGCTGGATGCGGCCGCCCGAGTGTTCGTCAAGCGCGGCTTACAGGGCTCCTCGGTGGAGGAGATCTCTGCCGAGGCGGGGTATACGCGGGGCGCGTTCTACTCCAACTTCAGCTCCAAGGCGGAGCTGTTCGTGGAACTGCTTCACGACCGCGTCTATGCCTACTACACGGCGATGACCGAGGCGGCGCTCAGCGATCCGGACAAGGTGCCCACGCTGGAGCAGCTAGGGGAGATGCTGGCGGCCGCACAGATGCACAAGGAGGGCCGCTGGCTGTTCCGGCTGTGGCTCGAGTGTCTGGCCCAGGCCGGCCGCGACCCGGAGCTGCGCAAGCTCGCGTCGAGCTTCTGGCGCGGCAATCGCGCCCGCACCGCCAAGCTGTGGGAGGCGGCTATGCCCGGCCAAGCGGCCAGGGCCAAGGCGATCGCCACGGCCCTGATCGCGCTGGACATCGGCTTGGCGATTCAGCACTCCGTCGATCCCGACGACGTGCCACTAGACCTATACCCCGAGCTATTCGTGCTGCTCTTCAGCCAGCTCGCTGCACACCAGGACAACGCCGACCGCAGCCGCCGTGCAGCCCACAAAAACGACACCTGAAGAAGCCGCGAGCTACGCCCCAACCCGAAGCAGTAAACCGGCTCGCTATTGCTCCGCCTCGGATCCCCGAAGCGCTACGGAACTGGTCGTGCCTGGCTACCGCCGACCCCGGTCCGGCCATGACGGATGCGTCGTGTCCGGTAATCGACTTCAGGTTGCACGGGCGTCTGCTTTCGAGCGGAGCGGCTGTAGACGCGAAGCTGTTCGTCGGTTAGTTTCGTCGGCATGGGTGCGCGACAGGTGCTCAGCGTATCGGCGGTCGGAGGCGCGCTGGGTGGTTGGCTTGAGGGCTCGGGCCAGCCAGTGCTGTTGCTCCATGGCGGGCCGGGTCTTAGCTACTCGTATATGGATGACCTCGGTGCCGAGCTGGCGGCGGAGTTCCGTGTCGCGTCCTACCAGCAGCGCGGCCTTGAGCCTTCGACTTTGGAAGGCCCATTGGTCGCAGGCATTGCTCGTAGGACATTCGTGGGGTGGGCATCTGGCGTTGCGGCTGGCCGCCAGTCATCCCGAGCGACTTCTGGG
>JALYZQ010000243.1 GCA_030948805.1 Actinomycetota bacterium
GGCCGCGGCTGGCCGCGGGTCACCTAGGGTGGCTGGCGTGATCCTCGTGACCGGAGGGGCTGGCTTCATCGGGTCGCACATCGTGGACTAGCTGATCGCCGGCGGGCAGGAGGTCCGGGTGCTGGACTCGCTGCTGCCCGCGGCGCATCGCGTCCGTCCCGCGTACCTGAACCCCGAAGCCGATTTCGTGCAGGCCGACGCGGCCGACCCCGAAGTTATGGCGCGTGCCCTGGAGGGTGTGGATGCGGTTTGCCACCAGGCGGCGATGGTGGGGCTCGGGCTGGACCTGGGCGATGCGGCGGACTATGTGCGCCACAACGATCTCGGCACGGCCGTGCTGCTCGCGCAGCTCGCCCGTCGGGGCTTCACCGGCCGGCTCGTGCTGGCCAGCAGCATGGTGGTCTACGGCGAGGGCGCCTACCAGTGTGCCCAGCACGGTCGCATCGCCCCTGGGCCGCGGGACCCTGAGGATCTCCGCCAGGGCCGGTTCGAGCCGCGCTGTCCTACCTGCGGCTCAGAGCTTGGATCGCTGGCCGTGGACGAGTCCGCGCCACTGGATCCTCGCAACGTCTACGCCGCCACCAAGGTCCACCAGGAGCACCTTTGCTTTGTCTTCTCGCGCCAGACCGGAGTGCCGGTGACCGCGCTGCGCTACCACAACGTTTACGGGCCCCGGATGCCGCGTGACACGCCCTACTCGGGCGTTGCTGCCATCTTTGCCAGCGCCGTCGCCATGGGCAACCCTCCAAAGGTGTTCGAGGACGGTGAGCAGCGTCGCGACTTCGTCCATGTTCGGGACGTGGCCCGTGCCAATGTGCTCGCCCTGACCAGCTCCGAACCGCGCCGCGGTGCCTTCAACGTGGCCAGTGGGACCCCGCGCTCGGTGGGGGAGCTGGCGCGAGCGCTGGCGCAGGCAAGCGGCCCCCAGGCTCCCCGGCCGGTGACCACCGGTGAGTTCAGGCTCGGCGACGTCCGCCACGTGTTCGCCTCGGCCGACCGAGCCCGGCGCCGGCTCGGGTTCACGGCCCAGGAGCCGTTTGTAGCCGGCGTCGCTGAGTTCGCACGCTCGCCGCTGCGCTAAGACCCCCTAGGGCTCGGGCTCGGGCTCTGGCGCCGGTGCCCTCCCGCCGGCGCGGGCGCGGACGAGGATGTAGGCGACACCCGAGAGCGCGAACAGCACCCCGGTGGCCAGCAGCCAACGGGCGAGGTAGCCGTGCTCGGGGATGCCGGTGGCGCTGACTTCGGTCCGCTGGCCGAGCCCGAAGATCACCGGGAAGAAGACCAGCAGCAGCAGCCCGCTGAGCATCGCCGGCACGCGCAGAAACGGCGTCGGGCTGACCTCGGGCGGCCGTGTGCCCACCCGGTGGTGGACACGATCATGGAGCCGGCCCAGCGCCATTCGATCCAGCCACGTATAGAGCGGAAGCAGGAACAGGTCGTGGAGGACGATCGCGGCCAGGAACCACGCGAGCACGGAGACGACGTCCTTCGAACGCCCAAACCAGCCCACCACGGCGGCGCCGGCGATCGCGAAGCTGGCCAGCAGGGAGAGCACGGGCACGGGGCCCGCGCCGAACGAGCGGCGAAAACGCTTTGTCATTCCGCGACCGCCTGAAAACTCATCCGCGCGACCCACTTGGTGCAGTGCACGCCCGGGACCGCGGGGCTGATCACCCGGGCCGGGTAACCGTGATCGAGCGACAGGTCGACACCGTTGACCTTCAGTGCCAGCAGCGAGCGCTCATCGGAGACCTGCTCATGCCCGAGCGTGGCCTTGCCAAATGTCCCGTGGTCAAAGGACTCCGTGGTCACTGTCGCCATTCCCGCGATCCCGCCGATAGCGGCTAGCTCGCGCAGCCTGACGCCGGTCCAGCGCTGTGTCGTCGACCATCCCTCCACGCAGGCGATGGGCAGCTCATAGGTGTGCTGGGGCAGCTTGAGCAGCTGCTCGCGAGACAGCGATACCGACCGCCGACCGACGAGCTCCAGAGACCAGGACGCGCCGACGGCACGGGACGGGATGCCGGACGCCACCCAGGTCTTGTTGACCGGGAAGCCGAGGGGGCCGGAGCCCGAGCGCCCGCGCGGCAGCAGAAAGGCCAGAGACCGGAAAGGTCCGCCCAGCGACTGGGCGGCCCCCTGCACGAACAGCAGCAGCGATCCTGCCCCGACGGTGCCCAGCAGGACCCGCCGCGACATCGTCGCCGGGGCCGGGGCGGGGGCCGCGAGGGGCGCCTCGAGGACATCGGCCCCCGCGGGGTCGACGCCCGACGGGGCCTGGGCGTCCAGGACCACACCGCGGGTCCGCAGTGAGCGGCGCATCGTCCCAACCTTGAGCGTGACATGAGCCAGGAAGGCCCCAATGAAAATCCAGGCTCCGTAGTAGTGCGCCTGGATGAAGAAGAACGGGAACGCGTACCAGTACTGAATGTTGAGGATGCCCGTGACGAACTCGAACAGGGCACCTCCCACCAGCAATGCCAGGGAGGCCCGCTCCAGCGCGTGCACCGGACCGCGCACGGGCGGCCACTCGAACAGGCGCGGGATGACCGACCACAGCTTGGCCAGAACGACCGGAAACAGGGCCAGCCCGAGCGTGACGTGCAACCCCTCGGTGAGCGCGTAGAGCCACGCCGGCCGGGTGGGCCAGCCGAACAGGTAGAAGTC
>JALYZQ010000133.1 GCA_030948805.1 Actinomycetota bacterium
GCCGGCCACGTCGCCGAGTCCCGACACCGTCCGCTCCACCCGGGCGAAGGTGGCCTGATCGGCCGGGGAGCGGACCTGGGCGACCAGCTGCAGCGGGCCGTTGTAACCGGGTCCGAAGCCCTGGGCCAGCAGGTCATAGGCCTTGCGGGTGGTGGAGCTGGCCGGGTCGCTGCCGGAGTCCGCCGAGCCCAGCCGCATGGAGAAGAAGGGAATCGCCAGCACGACCATGGCCAGGGCCGAGACTCCCGCGAAAACCGCCGGGCGCTTCTGCATGGCCCCCGTCCAGCGCGTCCACCGCGGGGATTCGTCGCTGTGGCGCAGCTCACCCTCGCGCAGGGCGCGGCGCTCACGGCGGCGCGGGACCAGGCCCCCGGATGCGCCGAGCATGGCCGGCAACAGCGTCAGCGCTGCCGCCACCGTGCAGGCCACCGCGATCGCCGCCGCCACGGCCACGCCGTAGAGAAAGCTCACCCCGAGCACGAACATCCCCAGCATGGCGATGCAGACGATCGCCCCGGCGAACAGCACCGCGCGCCCCGAGGTGTCCAGCGACTCCACCGCGGCCTCCTCGCGGGTCAGGCCCCGCAGCAACCCCTGGCGGTAGCGGGTGACGATGAACAGCGCGTAGTCGATCCCTACGCCGAGGCCGATGAGCAGAGCCAGCTCAGTGGCGAACGCGGCCATGCTCACCACGTGCGAGAACAGGCCGATGATGGCGATCGCCGTGCCCAGCGACAGACCCGCCGTGAGCAGGGGGAGCACCATCGCCACCAGTGAGCCGAAGACCACGAACAGGACCACGGCCGCGGCCACGAAGCCGAACAGGAGTCCACTGGACTGGTTGTTCTGGTTTCCGTTGCGGGCGATGTTGCCCTCGACCTCGAACTGCACCCCGCCCCCCGAAGCGGAGGTGATTCGGTCCACGAAGGCCTTGGATGCGGTCTGGGTGATCTCGCTGCGGTTCGACGCGGCGTCGAAGATCACGTTGGCGAAGGCAACCTGGCCCGAGGGCGAGATCTGGCGCTGGGCGCCGGGCGCGTAGGGGGAGGCCACCCGGGAGACGTGAGGCACCTGGGCCACGGCGGCAAACAGCCGCTCGGACCGAGCGCGGACGGCCGGGTCGGTCACCCGGCCCTGATGCACGGCGATGACTAGCTGGTCGGTCTCACCGGAGGCCCGAGAACTGTTGCGCTCCAGCAACCGGATGGCGTCGAAGCTCTGGGTGTGGGGCAGGTCAAAGCTGTTGCTGAAGGCGCTCCCGGCCGCCGAATGCAGGGCGGTCAGGGCGACGAGAAGGGTGACCCATCCTCCGATCGTGATGGCTCTATGTCGAAAGCACCAGCTGGCCAGCGTCCGCATCTGCACTACCTCCGGTCTCGATTACCCCGCCTGCGTACCGCTCCGCCCCTCCCAGGATTGAAACACCCAGGTTTGACATTTGGCTGAAAGCATCACAATGCCTACGCCTTGACAGACCGCACCAAGCCGAGGAAATCATCGCCGCGCAGCGCCGGCCTGCTGCTCTACCGCGTCGGGGCGGCGGGCCTGGAGGTGCTGCTGGTCCACCCCGGAGGTCCGTTCTGGGCCCGGCGCGACGCCGGCGCCTGGTCGATCCCCAAGGGCGAGTATGAGCCCGGCGAGGAACCGCTGGACGCCGCGCGGCGGGAGTTCTCCGAGGAGCTGGGCGGCGCGGCACCCGACGGCGAGCCGATCGATCTGGGCGAGGTGAGGCTGAAGTCGGGAAAGGCCGTCCGCGCTTGGGCTGTGGCCGGCGACTTCGATCCCGAGACACTGGCTAGCAACACCTTCACCATGCAATGGCCACCGCGCTCGGGCCAGAGCCGCGAGTTCCCCGAGGTCGACCGCGCACAGTGGTTCGCGCTCAAGGAGGCACGGGTCAAGCTCAATCCCGCCCAGGTCGCGCTGCTCGATCGCCTCCCGCAAATGCCGTGAGCGGTTCGGACACGATCAGCCCCACGGCCCACTACACCGGGTACGTCTGGGCGCGCAACGGGCTCTCGCATCCGGCCCTGGCCACCGCTGAGGGCCGCGTGCTGTTCGCCTCTCTGGCTCCGGCCATGGCGGCCAGCCGGCGCATCGGCGGTCCCTCATTGGAGCGCTACCTCCTGGCTCGTCACCGGGCCATCGATGCCCGCGTGCAAGGGGCGATCGAGTCCGGGGTGGCCAACCAGGTGCTGGAGGTGGCCGCCGGTCTCTCACCACGAGGCTGGCGGCTGAGTCAGCTCTACGGCGACCGCGTCACCTATGTCGAGGCCGACCTACCGGCGATGGCGCAGCGCAAGCGCCAGGCCCTGGCCCGGATCGGCTCGCTCTCGGCGCATCACGAGGTCCGCGACGTCGACGCGCTCAAGCCCGGCGGCCCGGGCAGTCTGGCCGAGCTGATCGGTGAGCTGGATCCGGACCGGGGGCTGATCATCATCACCGAGGGGCTGCTCGGCTACCTGGCCACCGAGGATGTGACCGCGCTCTGGCGGCGTTTCGCGGCCGTCCTGCGGAGGTTCTCGGCCGGCCGCTACGTGTCTGACCTGCATCTCGGCGATGCCCAGACAGCGGTCGTGCGGGGCTTTCGCGTGTTGCTCTCGGCGTTCGTACGCGGCCGCGTCCACCTGCACTTCGACGGGGCTCAGGAGGCCGAGGCCGCGCTGCTCGCGGCCGGCTTTGCCCAGGCCGAGGTACTGCCCGCGGCCGGGCGGGGGTCAGCGGACAGTCCCCGCGCCGCCCAGGACCGAGGGTCAGCGCACGGACAGCGGTCCGGGGGCGGGGCCCAGATGGCTCATATACTTGAGGCGTCAACCTAATTCTCGCGGCCCCGCGGCCGCCCGCCTCTCATCCCTTGATCACCGCCACTCTGTACAGCGACCCGGCCTGCCCCTGGGCTTACTCCGAGAGTC
The DNA here is from genome assembly GCA_030948805.1 of Actinomycetota bacterium. GTDB lineage: Bacteria > Actinomycetota > Thermoleophilia > Solirubrobacterales > Solirubrobacteraceae > Palsa-465. The sequence goes on from JALYZQ010000133.1 coordinate 2,913, forward strand.
CCGCTCTGCGGGTCCTGGAATGGCGCTACGGCGACCAGCTGGACTGGCGGCTGGTCCTCATCGGCCTGACCGAGGAGGCCTCCCAGTACGTGGCCCGCGGCTACACGCCGTTGCGGGGCGCGTTGGGCCAGCTGAGCTTCCGCCGCTTCGGGATGCCCTTCGCGCCCGCCCCCAAGCCGCGGGTCAGCGCCACGGCGCGGGCCTGCCGCGCGGTGGTGGCCACCCGGCTGGCCCATCCCGGCCGCGAGTGGGATGTCTTCCGCGCCTTGCAGCTGGCCAACTTCACCACCGACCTTCTGCTCGACGAAGACGCCGGCCTGCGCGACGTCCTGGCCACGGTGCCCGGCATCGACGCCACCGCCACCATCGAGTCACTTGACTCGGACCCCGTGACCGAGGCCTACGACTCAGACCGGGCGGCCGCGCGCCGTGCCCAGGGCTCGGCCGCCGAGCTGCAGGGCAAGACGGCCAGCACCGACGGGCCCGTGCGCTTCACCGCCCCCTCAATCGCCTTCTCGAGCAACGGCAGCACGCTCATTGCCGGCGGCTTTCAGCCCGTCGAGGCCTATGACGTGCTGATCGCCAACCTGGATCCGGCCCTGGAGCGCCGGGAGCCGCCGGCGAGTCCGGCCGCGCTGCTGGAGCGCTTCTCAGCCGGCCTGACCACCCAGGAGGTGGCGGCGCTGATGACCGAAGGCAACGACGCTCCGGACCGCCCGGGTGCCGAGGCGGCGCTGATCGAACTGGCCGCCGAGGGCCGCGTGCGTCGGCTTGCCCTGGGCGACGACGCCCTGTGGCTGCTTAGCCAATCCACGGGTTGACGGCCAGCTCGCGCGCCACCGCCTCGGTGACCACGAGCGCATGGCGGACGGTCCGGTAGTCGATGTTCTCCGGTGTATCGCTGAGCTGGTGGTAGTGCGACAGCGCCTTGTTGCGGTCCATCGAGCACAGCGTGGCGGTGGCATAGCCGGCCCGGCTGGGCACGACAGCGTCGGTGGAGTTGCGGGCCCGCATCCCGCGACGCAACGGCGCCCCCGCGTGCTCGGCGACCCGAGCGATGAGGTCGCGATAGCTGCGATCCGGGTAGTCCTCCATCACCACAGGGCCCTCGCCCTCGACCAGGACCAGCCGCGGTGAGCCGACCGTCTCGAGGTTGAGAAACCACGTGCGGTCTCGGGGCAGGGTGGGAAAATGGCGCTGCGCAAAGCCGTAGATGCCGCCCTGGATGACCTCCTCGGCGCCGCAGGAGACCAGCAGCACGCGCAGATCCTCGATCGGCTCGCGGCGCAGGCGCTCGGCCAAAGCGACGAGCACGGCCACAGCGCTCAGGTTGTCGTTGGCCCCGGGCACGATCGCGCTGGAGACGATGTCCTGGAACGCGGCCACGCCGACGGCCGACCCGGCCACCCCGGCGGCCAGCATGCCCCTGGCTTGCCGCGCGGCGCCGAGCGCGACCAGGCCCGGGGCGGCGAGCATCGCCCACCACAGCGGCAGCGACGTGTCCACGCGCTCCAGCAGCCCCGGGAATCGCTCACCGAGCCAGGCCTGAAAGCGCTCATCGAAGATTTGCCCCGTGGGGGCGGCGTCGTGGTGGGCCAGCACGACCAGCGTGCGGGGCGCGGCCACGTCCCCGCACTCGCCGACCACGTTCCAGGTCATGCGCCGCCGTTCGCCCAGGCGCCGGTAGACCCGAGGCCCGTTGGAGATGTCGTCCGCGATGGCCAGCGTGGCAGCGGCCGCGGTGACGCTGCCCAGCTTGGCTAGGCGCCGGCTGACCAGGGCGGCTAGGCCGGCGCCCGCGCCAGCGGCGGCCAGGTTGCGGATGCCGCGCGCGTAACCGTCGAGAAACTGGGCTTCCTGGATCTCGGCCGGGCACCCCGCGGCGCCCAGCCGGGCGGCGATCCACTGGGCGGCCTCGTGCTCACCGTCCTCGCCGGCCCGGCGCTCCATCGGCGCCAGAGCATCGATCACCTCCCGCAGCGTGGGCTCGTCGCCCGACGAGTCGGTCACGCCTGCACGTTCTCAAAGATGGCGGCCAGCCCCTGGCCGCCGCCAATGCACATCGTCTCCAGTCCGAAGCGGGCCTCGCGCCTGTGCAGCTCGCGCAACAGGGTGGCCAGGATCCGCCCGCCCGTGGCCCCGACCGGGTGACCCAAGGAGATGCCCGAGCCGTTGACGTTGACCCGTTTCAGCCCGTCAGGCAGGTCCCATTCGCGCAGCACGGCCAGGGCCTGGGCGGCGAAGGCCTCATTGAGCTCGATCAGCTCCATCTCATCCATCCTCAGGCCGGCCCGCTTCAGGGCCTTGGCCGTCGCGGGGACCGGTCCGATGCCCATCGTCCGCGGCGGGACCCCGGCCACCGCCCAGCCGACCAGCCGGGCCAGTGGGTCCAGGCCGAGCTCGGCGGCCCGCGTGGGGTGGGTGACGATGCACACCGCCGCTCCATCGTTCTGCCCGCTGGCGTTTCCGGCCGTGACCGTGGCCTCCGGATCCTTGCGGCCCATCACCGGGCGCAGCGCGCCCAGGCCCTCCAGGCTGGCGTCGGCGCGGGGATGCTCATCGCGGTCGATCGTGCGCACGCCGCCCTTGCGGTCGCGAACCTCGACCGGGACGGTCTCCTGGGCGAAGGTCCCGCTGTCCTGGGCGGCCACCGCGCGCTGATGGGAGCGCAGCGCCAGCTCGTCCTGCTCGACGCGCGGGATCGAGTACTCACGGCGTAGGTTCTCCGCCGTCTCGATCATTCCCCCCGGGACGGGATGGTTGACCCCGCCGGCGGTCACGCGGCCGCGGACGAGGCGATCCTCGAGCATCGCCCCACCCGAGCGCGCGCCCCAACGCAGGCCGGTGGAGTAAAGCTCGGTCTGGCTCATGCTCTCCGCGCCACCGGCCAGCACGAGGTCGGCCGCGCCGGTCTGGACCTGCATCGCCGCGTCGATCACCGCCTGTAGCCCGGAGCCGCAGCGCCGGTCGACCTGGAGGCCGGGGACATCGACCGGCAGCCCGGCGTCCAGGGCGGCCACCCGTCCCAGGGCCGGCGCCTCGCCGTTGGCGTAGGCCTGGCCGAGCAGGACGTCGTCGATCTGATCGAGCGGTAGCGCCCCCCGCTCGATCACTGCCTTGATGACGGTGGTGGCCAGGTGGGCTACAGGAACATCGCGGTACACGCCCCCGAAACGGCCGACCGGGGTGCGCAGCGGTTCGCAGATGACGGCCTCGCGCATCGGCGCGCCAGCTTAGCTGGCCTGCACTGGACCCGACCGTGGTGCCCCAATCTCCGGGCGTGCGCCCAGGACTCTAATCTGGAGCCGTGGCTGTGCAGACCCGCCCTGAGCCGACCCCACCGGCTGCGGCCACCGGTCACAGCCCGGCTCTGTTGCGGGCCGTGGTGTTCGTGGTCGGCGCGGCCAGCCTGGGCGCGGAGATCTCGGCCGCGCGCCTGCTCGCTCCCTACTTCGGCGCCTCGACGATCATCTGGGCCAACACGATCGCCACCGTGCTGATCGCCCTGTCGGCCGGATACGCCGCCGGGGGCCGGCTGGCCGACCGCCGCCCCGACATCCGCGGGCTGTGCCTGGTCGTGCTGGTCGCCGCGGTCCTGCTGGCCATCGTGCCCTTCGTCTCCGGTCCCTTCCTGCGCTTGTCGGTCAACGCGCTCGGCTCGCTCTCGGTGGGGGCGTTTTTGGGCTCCCTGGCCGCCGTCCTGGTCCTGGTCGCCGTGCCGGTCATGCTGCTGGGGACGGTGGCGCCCTACGCCAATCGCCTGAGCGTCGAGACGTTGGCCGACACCGGTAAGACGACGGGGGGGCTGTACGCGATCTCGACCCTCGGCTCACTGGTCGGCACCTTCCTGGCCGCGCTGGTCCTGATCCCGCTGATCGGGACCCATCGCACGTTCGTGGGCTTCGCCCTGGCCTTGGCCGTCGTCGCCGCCGTCGGGCTGCGCTCCTGGCGGGTGGCGCTGGTGGCCGGCGCGGTGGGCGCCTCGCTGGCCATCCCCCCGGCGGCGGTCGGGGCCGACGTGCCCGGCGGTCGGGTCATCTACCAGACCGAGACCCCGTATCAGTACGCCCGGGTGGTGCAGTTCCCAGACGGCGTGCGCTGGCTGCAGCTCAACGAGGGGGTGGCCGTGCACTCTCTCTATGAGCCGGGCAGCTTCTTGACCGGTGGCTACTGGGACGACTTCCTGGCTCTACCTTTCGCCGCCCATCCCGTTCCCCCGCGGCGGATCGCCATTTTGGGCGACGCCGCCGGCACCGTGGCCCGCGCCTACGGCCACTACTTCCCGGGCACGCGCGTGGACGCCGTCGAGCTCGACGGCGAGCTGACGAGCATCGGGCGCCGCTACTTCCATCTCGGCGGTCCCCGGCTTCACACCTACACCGCCGATGCCCGCCCCTGGCTGCAGGCCAGCCGGGCCCACTACGACTCGATCTTCCTCGACGCCTACCGCCAGCCCTACATCCCCTTCTACCTGCTCACACACGAGTTCTTCGCCGCCGCGCGCGCGCATCTAAACCGCTACGGGACGCTGATCGTCAACGTCGGTCATCTGCCGGGCTCAGACGCGTTGGAGCGGGTGCTCAGCGCCACCCTGCGCTCGGTCTTTGGTTACGTCGTGAGAGACCGGCTCAGCGCCGGCAACTCCCTGGTCATGGCCAGCGCCCATCGCCTGTCCGCCGGGGCCGTGCTGGCCGCCGCCGGACACGCCCCGCCCGAGCTGGCGGCGGTCATTGTCTCAGCGGCTCGGCGCCTGACGCCCGCCTTGCGCGGGGGCAGCGTCTACACCGACGACCTGGCGCCGGTGGAGTGGCTGACCGACCTGTCGATCATCCGCTACGCCACAGGAGCGCGCTGAGCTGGAGCGTTCGCCGCCGCGGCAGGAGCGGAGGGCATGGTGACCCGCACTCCGCCCTTGGGGGCCAGAGTGATGGCCCGGAACTGAGCCCTGGCTCGTCCTGAGTCGACCGCCACCAGGTCGGTGCGGGTAAGAACCCGGGCCAGGACGGCGCGCATCTCCATGAGCGCGAAGCTGGCCCCCAGACAGCGGCGCGTGCCGCCGCCGAACGGCAGCCAGGTGTAGGTGTCAGGGATCGGAGCCCCGCCCACCCCCAGGAAACGCTCGGGTCGAAACTGCGTCGGATCGGGATACAAGTCGGCGCGGCGATGGATCGTGCGGATCGACGGGTTGATCTCAATCCCCTCGGGCACCTCATACCGACCGAGGGCAAACGGGGCCTCGCGGACCACGCGCCCCACGCCGGGAATGACCGGGCGCAGGCGCAGGGCCTCCTTGACCACGGCGTCCAGGTAGGCGTCATCGCCGGTTCGCGCCCGTTCCAGAACGCGCCGGTCGTGGAGCAGCAGGTCCAGGCACCAGGCCAGCCCGGTGGCCGTGGTTTCATGGCCGGCGAGGAGCAACGTCAGCAGCTCATCGCGAACCTCTGAGTCGCTGAGTGCCTGGTCGGTCTCATCGCGGGCCAACAGCAGCGCCGAGAACACGTCGCCGTGCTCGGCCAGGTCAGGGTCCTGGCGCCGGCGGGCGATCTCCGCGTAGACGATCTCGTCCACGGCCCGCTTGCGAGCCTCGAACTCCACCACCGCCTTGCGGTTCTCGCGTCCGCGGACGGCGGCGGCAATCATCAGCAGGCCCCGCGGGCGCGAGAGCGGCTCGACCATGGCCCGCAAACGGCGCCGCAGCTCCTCCTCGGCAGGCCCGGGGCGATAGCCGAACACGGCTTGGAGAATCACGCGCAAGGTCAGAGACTGCATGCTGGGCAGAAGGCTGAACTGGCTGCCCACCGGCCAGGAGTCGATCTCCAGGTCCGCGCAGGCCTGCATCGTCTCCACGTGGGCCAGCATGCGCTGGCCGTGAAAGGCCGGGAGCATCAGGCGACGGTGGCGCAGGTGCTCCGGGCCGTCGAGCAGCAGAACCGAGCGGTCGCCGAGGATCGGGCCGAGCAGGGCATTGGCCTCGCCGGCGTGCAACTGAGCACCCGAGCCCTGGAAAACGGTGCGCACCAGTGCGGGATCGAAGACCATCACGAAGCGCTCGTCGAACAGCGTCCCGAAGGTCACCACGTCGCCGTACCGGCGCCGGCAGGCCTCCAGGAAGCGGGCGCCGCCGAGCAGGAACCCCGCCGTCTGCAGCGCCCGGGGAAGCCGGGGACCGGGGGGAAGGGGGGCGCTGACCGCGGACATCGTCACACCGATGCTGCCACACGGACGGCACAGGCATAAAACCCGCCCACCACCCCACCGATCTTGAACGGACGCTAACCAGATCGCCGCCCGCCCTTTAATCCCCGCTTAATGCGGTGCTCGACGTTTGGGCCAGTCCGGCCGGGACGGGAAGTGCGCACCTCCGCGTGCCCGGACGGATCCAAGCGCATGCGGGAGAGCTTTCTGATCTTCGGGAGTCCGGTGATCGGCGATGAGGAGATCGCCGAGGTCGTCGACAGCCTGCGCTCGGGCTGGGTCGGAACCGGTCCCAAGGTGCAGCGCTTTGAGGGCATGCTGAGCGATTACGTCGGTGCCCCGTACACCCGCTGCCTGTCCTCGTGCACGGCGGCCCTGATCCTCTCCATGCAGGTGCTGGGCATCGGCCCCGGGGACGAGGTGCTGGTCCCGGCGATGACCTTCGTCGCTTCGGCCAACGCGGTGGAGCACGCGGGGGCCACCCCGGTGCTCGTCGACAGTGAGCCGGGTACCGGCCTGATCGATCTGGAGGCGGCCCAGGACGCCGTCACCGAGCGCACCCGCGCCGTGATGCCGGTGCACCTGGCCGGCCGTCCGGTTGACATGGACCGCCTCAACGCGCTGCGCGACCGGTACGGGCTGGTCATCATCGAGGACGCCGCGCACGCGATCGGGGCCGAATGGCACGGGCGACGGATCGGCGCCTTCGGCAACGTGGCCGCGTTCTCGTTCTACGTGACCAAGAACATCTCCACCGTCGAGGGCGGGGCGCTGATGACCGATTCCGAGGCGGTGGCCGAGGAGGTCGAGCGGCTCGGGCTGCACGGCCTCAGCCTGGGCGCGTGGCAGCGCTTCTCCGACGCCGGCTTTCACCACTACGAGGTCGTTGAGCCGGGCTACAAGTACAACATGACCGACATCCAGGCCGCTCTGGGTCTTCACCAGCTTCCCCGCCTCGACTCCTGGATCGACCGTCGGGCCGAGCTGTGGGCGCGCTACGACGAGCAATTGCACGACCTTCCCCTGAGCACGCCCCCCGCCCCCGAGCCCGACACCCGGCATGCGCGCCACCTCTATCAGGTGCTAGTGGAGCCCGCTGCTCCGCTTTCCCGCGACGGGCTTCTCCGGGGGTTAAACGAACGTCGGATCGGCGCCGGAGTGCACTACCGCGGCGTTCACCTGCACCCCTACTATCGCGACCGTTATGAGCTGGTGCCTGAGCAGTTGCCGGTGGCCAGCGACATCTCCGAACGGACCCTGAGCCTCCCCCTCAGCCCCAAGGTGACCGAGGCCGACCAGGACGACACGATCGAGGCGCTTGCGGAGCTGCTGACCCGGTGAGCAGCACGGAGTACTCGGCGCCCGGGCTGGATCGAGGGCGCCCAGAGGCGAGCTCAGGCCGGCGAGCCCTGCGGGCCGAGCCACTGATCCTGGGCGGGCTGGTTCTGCTGGCCGCGGTGATCCGGATCGTGGTGCTCAACAACCAGAGCATCTGGGCCGATGAGGCCCTCACCGCCTACGAGGCGCGGCTTCCGCTGGGCGCCATGCTGCACACGGTGGCCCGCGTGGAGGTCACTCCGCCGCTGTACTTCATCGTGGTCTGGGTCTGGGCGAAGGTGTTCGGGGCCGGTCCGGCCGCCCTGCGGGCCGTCTCGGGGCTGGCCAGCCTCGCGCTGGTGCCCATCGCCTACGGGGCCACCCGGGAGCTCGTCTCGCGCCGGGCCGGCCTGGTCGCCGCGGCGCTGATGACCGTCAATCCGTTGGCCATCTGGTACGGCCAGGAGGCCCGGTCCTACATGCTGCTGGCCCTGTTCACCGGCGCCGCCTTCTGGGCCTTCGCCCGCGCGCTGCGCGCCCCGTCACGGCGCATCCTGGCCGCCTGGACCCTCCTCTCGGTACTGGCCGTGATGACCCACTTCTTCGCTGGCTTTGCCATTGCGCCTCAGGCCGTCCTGCTGGTCTGGCGCCACCGGTCCCGGGGCACGGCGCTGGCCGCCGCGATCGTCGCCGCGGCGCAGCTGGCGATGCTGCCGTTCGCCATCGCCGATACGTCAGCCTCCCACGGCACCGGATGGATAGGCGCCGTTCCGCTCTCGCATCGGATCTCGATGACCGTCGTCGAGTGGGGGGCGAGCAACCTCTATCGCCGCACCAACCTCGTCGGCGGCCTGGCGACCGGCTTCGTCCTCATCGCGGTCACCGCCGTACTGCTGGCGCGGGGCAGCGGCGGCAAGCGACGGCGGGGGGCGCTGATCGCGGCCGCCGTGGCCATCTGTGTCGGCCTTGGACCGCTGATCCTGGCCGCCGTCGGGCAGGACTACTTTCTCTCGCGCAACGAGATCCCGGCCCTGGTGCCGGTGGTGACGGTGCTGGCCGCGGCCTGCACGGCGCCGCGGCTGGCGCGGGCCGGAGCCGGTCTGGCGGCGATTCTGCTGGTCGGGTTCGCGGTCGCCGCGGCGGACGTCCAGACCCATCCCTTCCTGCAACGAGCCAACTGGCGGGCGGTCGCTGCGGCGCTCGGTCCGGCCGTCCGGCCGCGGGCCATACTGGCCGCGAACGGGACCACGGCGCAGCCGCTGAAGATCTACCTGCGGGGAGTGAGCTGGGTGCAGCCCCACGGGCGGCGCGTCCGGGTCTCGGAGATCGACGTGGTCGGCGCGACCAAGCGCCTGCGTCTGGACCTCAGCGAGCATCCCAGCGGCGCGGTGTCGTTCACCCGGCCTCCCGGGGGGGTTGCGAATTCGCTCGCGCCCCCGCGCCCGCGCCCGCGCCGGCACGGCGCGGCGCTGCCGACCACCGTCGCCCCTCCGCGAACCCGGCTGTTGGCCCGTTTTCGCGTTGCCAACTGGGTGGTGGCCCGCTTTTTGCTCGCGCGTCCGCGCTGGGTCAGCGTCAGTTCGCTGACCGAGTCGGCCCCTAGCTTCTTCGAGCGCACGCCGGCCGCGCTGCTGGTCTTCATGCAGCCGCGCGGGAGCTGACGCCAGCCTGACGCCGAGCGGCTTTAATCCTCCGCTGTGTCGCGACGCAGGGTTTACGGGGAGGTCATCACGCTGGTCCTATTGGGTCTTCTGCTCGCCCCTGGGCTGGCCAGCGGTGCCCTGCGGCGCTCCAACGACACCCCGTTTCCCAGCAGTCGCTCGATCCTCGGGGCGTCGTGGACGAGCAAGCGCTACGCGCCGCCTGGCGATCAGGTCGGTGACATCCTGCCCACCGTCTGGGCCGACGACGGCTACCACTACACGATGGTCGACGACGGCGAGACCGACGTCGGCCCCAATCACGTCTGGAAGCAGTCTCTGGCCAAGATCACCGGGAGACCGCCGCACATCCACATCGCCCACGTGGGTGACCCCACCAAGCCGACCCCGGCCACCTTCGGACAGATCCACCGCAAGCCGGCGTTGTGGCGGGGGCCGCTCGGGCCCTACTACTCGGGCGGCCTGGTAGAGGCCCGCAGGACGCTTTACGCGACCCAGGAGAACGACTGGCGGTGGGGGATCAACGCTCCCTTCGCCGGCCTGGCCGGGATCGCCTACTCCTTCGATCACGGTGAGACATGGCGCTCGGGCGGACGCCGCTTTCCGGCCCCGCTGGGCAATCTCAACTGGGTCATCCGGGGTCGGGGTGGCTACTACGCCGACGACTGGGTCTACGCGATCGCCACTGAGCGCGAGTTCAACGCCGGCAAGCTGATCCTCGGCCGCAGCCGCCCCCTGCGGTCCGATCTGACCGATCCGGCCAAGTGGCAGTGGTTCTCGGGCTCCGCGACTCCGGGCAATTCCCCCCACTTCGCTGGCGCGATCACGCGGGCGGCCCCGATCGCGGACTGGGGGTCGCACATCACCTATCCGCAGATGGCCTACGACTCCCCCCTGCACCAGTACCTGCTCACCTTCACCTGGTCCTACGGCCTCGCCCCGCCCGGCATCTGGCGCAACGGCTCGGAGCCGGTGCTGCTCGCCGCCCCGCACCCGTGGGGCCCGTTCTCCTTCGTCGCTCGTGAGCCGTACTTCGGTCCTTCCAACGGCTACGGGGCCGGTTTCCCGATCGGCTGGATCAGCCGCACCGGCCGTTCCCTGTGGCTCAAGTGGGCGGCCAACTTCGCCGGCTGCGCCCGAAGCCTGAACTGCTCCGGGGCCTACGGCTTCAACTACCGCCGCTTGCAGCTCCGGGTCGCCCGGCGCCGTTTCACGTCGCGGTAACGCGCCGCTCACACAAGGCCAACCCACCCTCATGGGACGCGCGTCATCGTCCGGCGCCAGGATGGCAGCTTCCATGGGGACCCCCCGGCATACAGGTGACGTGCAGCTCAGCGTGGTTGTCCCGGTCTATGCCTGCGCGGGCTGCCTGGAGGCGCTGCACGAACGGCTCACGCGCAGCGTGTCGACGATCACCGACAGCTATGAGCTGGTCCTGGTCGATGACCGCAGCCTCGATGACGGGTGGGACGTGCTCCAGCGCCTGGCGGCCACCGACGCCCGCGTCCGGTCGCTGCGCCTGAGCCGCAATTTCGGACAGCACGCGGCTATCACCGCCGGCCTGTCGGAGGCTCGCGGGCGCTGGGTGGCGGTCATGGACTGCGACCTGCAGGAGGCACCCGAGGACATTCCGCGGCTATGGGCAGCCGCTCATGAGGGCTTTGACGTCGTGCGCACGATACGCCGCGGACGTCATCATCCGCGGCTGAAGCGATGGGCCAGCCGCCTCTACCGCCGCCTCACGCTCGAGACCGACACCCCTCCTGACTACAGCACCCTGAGCCTGCTCACCGAGCGTGTCGTGGAGGCGTTCCTGCGCCTGCGTGACCAGGATCGCGAATACATGATCGCCCTGGACTGGCTGGGCTTTGACGCGACCACGATCGAGATCGATCATGCCGCGCGCCATGACGGCCGGAGTGCCTACACCCCGGCTCGCCTTCTGCGGGTCGCGCTGGACGGGATGTTCTTCCGCAGCACCGTGCTGTTGCGGCTGGTCATCCTGGCCGGTTTCCTGGTGGCGGGGGTTGGCGTCGCGGTGGCCGTGTTCGAGGTCGCCGACTACGTCGCCGGACCCAACCAGACCGTGCCCGGCTACACCAGCCTGGCCGTGCTGCTGCTGGTCCTGGCCGGCGTCATCATCGTCAGCGTCGGAGTCGTCGGGCTCTACGTGGGGCGCATCTTTGAGCAGGTCAAGGACCGGCCGCTCTACCTGATCGACGCCGAGGCGCCGGGTCCGGGGACCGACGCGGATCCAACACATACACCTTCTCGCGCCCGCCGGGAATCTTGAACGCCGACACGCTCAGTCCTGCGTAGCCGGCCATCAGGGCATCCAGGCGACGCTCGTCAAAGCGCTGCTCGTGCCCGGAGGCGCCGGCTCCGGGATCTGTTCCCCGCCGGCCCAAAACGGCCAGCACGGGCAGGGCGCTGCTGCTCAGGTTGCGGATCGGCTCGGCGACGATCACCCGCTCGCGGGCGGCGGCCAGCATGCGGTCGAGGATCGAGTCGGCCCGGGGAAGGAAGTGATACAGGCTGGCCTGCATGATCACCACGTCGGCCTCGGGGAGGGGTGCCTGGCCGGCCAGGTCGACAAGCATCGCATCGGCCCCCAGCTCCCGCAGCCGATCGACGAACGTGGGATTGACGTCAAGCCCGATGTAGCCGCCGGCACGGGGACGAAGGTGGCGCTCGTACAGCGCGCCAGGCCCCGGACACAGCTCGAGCACGGACGCACCGTCGGGGACCTGGTCGGCCACAGCCCGCAGCCGGGCGCCGTAGTGGCGGCCATAGAGCACGCGCATGATGACCTCATAGCCGGCGGCGCTGCGGTAGACCAGGCTGGCGCTCACGCGCCGGACTGCGATTCGCGTTGGGACTCGGCCGCGTGGGGATCGAGCTCGGCCAGCGTGAGGGGATGGGCGGGCGGGAAGTCGACCGCTCGCCGGCTGTGTACGCCCAGCTGGCCGTCCACGTGCAGGAGCTCGCCCGATCGCAGCTTGCGCCACCCCGGGTCATCGTCCATGCGCTCGGTGGCCACTATCACCGCGGGCCGGTCTCCGAGGTCCTCTGAGCCAACGTGGATACGGCCGCGGGGACTGCGGTGCTCCAGGGATCCCGAGCCACTGGGGCCGCCGGCGTCGCGCTCGAGCACGTACAGCTCGTGGGAGTCGGGGTAGCGCAGCGCCCACAGCTCAGCCGGGGTGACCAGGACGCAGTTGATCGACAGCACGGGAAGGTGGCCCGCCACCCATCGGGCCGCGGCGGCGATCCCCTCTCCTACATCGCCGCAGCGCTCTATCTCCCGGGTGATGAGGGCGAAGAAGCGCTCGGAGTCGGTATCTCCGCCGACCAGGCTCAGCGCCGAGCCCAGCTCGTGCTCCAGCGCGCCGACGTCGCCGATCACACCGTTGTGGGCGAAGAGCCGCCCCTCCTGCTCGAAGGGATGCGTGTTCTGGAGCTCCAGGCCGCCGTTGGACGCGTAGCGGACGTGAGCCACGAACGTCCGGGAGGTGCGCTCGCGGGCCTCGCGTCCGAACTCGCGGTCATGGAAGGCGGCCAGGACCTGCTTCTCCACGCTCGGGCGCTCGCCGTCGAAGCTTCCGATGCCGGTCCCGTCGGGCTCCCGGCGGCTCTGCTGGGCCAGTGAGTCGGGCGCTTGCAGCAGCCAGAAGGTGGCCCGGACCGGCTCGGCCCCTCCGCTCATCCCGAACAGGCGACACATGGGCTGCGACGGTAGCGCGCTGACGGCCGGGCGGGGACCGACGTCTGTCAGAGTAATTTCAAGCTGATGTGCGAACGTGATCTCACGTTGGCGAGAAAGGCGGTGTCGTAAATGAGGTTCCTGCGTAGCACTTCAACCGGCCGGCTCCTCGGGGCTGTGGCCGGACTGGTGATCGTGATCGTGGCCACCACGGCGATCGCCGTCGCCGCCTCGGGCTCCGGGCCCGTGCCCAAGCATCGGCCGCTGGCCGTGGCTCTGCACCGGGCTCTCTCGGCTCCGGCGATCAAGGGCTTCTATGCCAACATCAGCTTCACCAACAACCTGATCGACGCTTCCAGCTTTCAGGGCAGCGATCCGCTCCTGCAGGGCACACCGGAGGGTCGCCTGTGGATCTCGAGCGACCACCGTCTGCGCCTTGAGCTGCAGTCCACAAACGGCGATGCTCAGATCGTCGTCAACAAGACGTCGTTCTGGGTCTCAGACCCCGCTCAGCACGTCGTCTACGAGGGCACGCTGCCCGCCGAGCACCCCAGGACCCACGCCGGCCAGGCCAAGGCGCAGCCGATTCCTTCGATCGCCACCATCCAGGCCGATCTCAACAAGCTCATGAAGCACCTTGCCATCTCCGGCGCGATTCCCGGTGACATTGCCAACCGACCCACATATACGGTGCGGCTCTCCCCCCACCACGACGGCGGCCTGCTGGGCTCGGCCCGGATCGCCTGGGACGCGCTCCGCGGCGTGCCGCTGAGTCTGGGCATCTATGCCCGCGGCAACCCGAAGCCGGTGCTCGCGCTCACGGCGACTGGAGTCTCCTACGGCAAGCAGGCGCCCTCGGTGTTCAACGTCACGCCACCCCCTGGGGCCAAGGTGGTCAAGGTCTCGACGGCCGGCCTGGCCGGTAAGCACGCGACCTCCGAGCACGGGCGCCGTACCAAGGTCAGTGGGGCCAGGGCCGTCGCGGCCAAGCTGCCCTTCAAGCTGCACGCTCCGCACTCCCTGATTGCGTTGCCCCGCCAAGGCGTCAAGCTGCTGGACTGGGGGGGCAAGCCGGCCGCGCTGGTCACCTACGGACGCGGCCTGGGCGCGATCGCCGTCATCGAGCAGGTCGGAACCGCCAAGTCACTCAGCAGCCCGAGCACCAAGAGCGGTGGTGACGGCCAGGCGGGATTCAGCCTGCCCACCGTGTCGATCCACGGGGCCACCGGCTCCGAGCTCGACACCGCGCTGGGTACGGTGATCCGCTTCAGCCGCGCGGGGGTGGGCTACACGGTCCTGGGCTCCGTGCCCCCGGTCGCCGCTGAGAAGGCCGCGCGGGGCCTGTGAGCTCGGGCCGGGCGCCGGAAGCCGATGTGAGCGACCGGCCGGGCGGAGGGCAGGACCCGTCCGGCCCGCCGCCGCTCGAGGTTCGGGGCCTGGTCAAGCGCTACGGCGACCTGACCGCCGTGGCCGGCGTCGACATCACCGTCAACACCGGCGACGTGTACGGCTACCTGGGTCCCAACGGAGCCGGTAAGACGACCTCGCTGCGCATGATGTTGGGGCTTATCCGCCCCACCGAGGGCAGCGTGTCGGTGTTCGGGCGCAATCCCATGGACAGCGTGGCCGCCCTCGAGGGAGTGGCGGGCTTCGTCGAGGCGCCGACGTTCTATCCCTACCTGAGCGCGCGGCGCAACCTCGATCTGCTGGCCGCTTATGACGGGCGCGGCGCGCGGGAGCGGATCGACGAGGCGCTGGACACGGTGGAGCTGACCGGACGCGCCCAGGATCGCGTGGGCGGCTACTCACACGGCATGCGCCAGCGCCTGGGTATCGCCGCCGCGCTGCTGCGCGACCCCAAGCTGCTGCTGCTCGATGAGCCCGCCACGGGCCTGGACCCGGCCGGTATGCGTGACATGCGCCTGCTCATCCGCCGGCTGGCCGGCCAGGGCATGACGGTGCTGCTCTCCAGCCACCTGCTGGCCGAGGTGGAGGATGTCTGCAACCGGGTGGCGATCGTGCGCTCGGGCAAGATCGTCTATGAGGGTGACATCGCGGCGCTCAAGCGCGGCGCCGGGACCTCATACGGCCTGCGGACCACCGACGACGAGCGGGCGCTCGCCGTCTGCCGCGCGCAGGCGGGAATCGAGGACCCGAGGACCGAGCGCGGGACGATCGTCTTCACGGCCGACGAGGCCGCGACGGCCGAGCTCTCCCAGGCCCTGATCGAGGCCGGGACGCTGATCAAGGCGCTGGCCCCGCAGACCGTCACGCTCGAGGATCTCTTCTTCTCCTACACCGAGGGCGAGGAGTCAGGCGCCGATGGGGACGGCGCGGCGCCGGCACAGATCGCACCGCCGCCGAGCCCCACCGAGGCCGCCCGCTGATGTCCGCCGTAACCACCGCGGGGCGGCTGCCCGGTACGGCCACCGTATACCGCTGGGAGCTGTTCAAGCTCCGGCGCCAGAAGCGCACCTATCTCGGGCTGGGCGCGGCGGTCATCGTGCCGATCCTGTTCGTGGTCGCGATCCACCTCCAGCACGGTCCGCGCCGTGGCGGCGACTTCGCCTTTTCCTCGTACCTGGACCGCAGCGGGCTGGCCGTGCCGCTGGTCATCTTGCTGTTTGGCGCGGTCTGGATGTTTCCCCTCATCACCGCGCTGGTGGCCGGGGACATCTTCGCCTCTGAGGATCACAACGGGACGCTGAAGACGATCTTCACGCGGTCGCTGGAGCGCTGGCAGATCTTCGCCGGCAAGGCGTTGGCCGCCGCCACCTACGCGATCATCGCGATCCTGCTCGACGGGACGGTGGCCGTGGTCGCCGGGAGCCTGCAGTCGGGGTTCAACTCGCTGCAGAGCCTGTCGGGCACGATCGTCTCGGCCCCCAAGGCCCTGGAGCTCGTCTACGCCAGTCTGCTCGTCTACCTGATCCCGATCGGCTGCGTGGTCTGCATCGGCCTGCTGCTCTCGGCGGTGACCCGCAATTCCGCCGCGGCGGTGGTGGGCACGCTGATGATCTCGCTCCTGTTTCAGATCATCGGGATCCTGCCCGGCCTGGGAGCCCTGACGCCCTACCTTCTCAGCACCCAGTTCAACGCCTGGCAGGGCCTGCTGCGCACCCCGATTGACTGGTCGCCGATCATCCGGGCGGCCTGGGTCTGCGCGATGTACGGCGTGCCCTCTCTCCTGGCTGCGTTCATGGTCTTCATCCGCCGTGACGTCGCCGGTGGATGACTCGCCCGCGCTGCGCGAGCGGGTCCTGGTCGTCGACGACGACCCGCCCCTGCGCCGGATGCTGGCGCGCTCGCTGAGCGCCGAGGGCTTCGAGGTGACGGTCGCACCGGACGGCGGCGCGGCTCTGGTGGCCGCGGAGCGCTCCGCGCCCGACGTGATCGTGCTCGACGTCGGCCTGCCGGCCATGGACGGTCTCTCGGTATGCCGCCGGCTGCGTGGCCGGGGGTTGCCCACGCCGATCCTGATGCTCACCGCGCGGGACGCGGTGTCCGATCGAGTCGCCGGGCTGGAGGCCGGCGCCGACGACTATCTCGTCAAGCCATTCGCGGTGCAGGAGCTGATCGCCCGGCTCCGCGCGCTGACACGGCGGGGTAAGTCCTCCGATGCGCTGCTCTCCTACGCCGACCTGGTCCTCGACGTGACCGCGCGCAGCGCAACCCGGGGCGGGCGGGCGATCGAGTTGACCGGCCGTGAGGCGGCTCTGCTCGAGCTGCTGCTGCGTGAAGCCGGCCGCACGGTAACCCGCGAACGGGCCATCGACGAGATCTGGGCGGGCGCGGCCGAGGCCAACGTGGTGGACCGCTACGTGACCCGGCTGCGCCGCAAGCTCGGCGAGCCGGCCCTGATCCGCACACTGCGCGGCTCGGGGTTCGCGCTCCGGGCTTAGTGCCCTGGGGCCTTCAACCCGGGGACAGGAGCGCGTGCACCCCGTCGGCGGGCAGCGGGCGACTGAACAGAAAGCCCTGGGCTCCGTCGCAGCCCAGGTCGCGCAGGCGGGCGAGCTGAGCATCGGTCTCGACCCCCTCGGCGATCACCGTGAGCCCCAGCGCGTGACCGAGCTCCACCAGCGCCCCCAGCATCGCCGTGGCCGCGGGATCGGCGCCCAGGCTGGCCACGAAGGAGTCGTGAATCTTGATCGAGTCCAGGGGCAGGTCACGGAGGCTGGCCAGCGAGGAATGACCGGTGCCGAAGTCATCCAGGGCGAGCTTTACGCCGATCGCGTCCAGGGCAGCCAGGCTGCGCGCGGCCAGCTCGGGGTTGTGCTCCAC
>JALYZQ010000017.1 GCA_030948805.1 Actinomycetota bacterium
GGGGCGGCGGCGCCGGAAGATGCTCTGGCGGCCCGAGGGGGACTTCCCGGGCGCCGGTGGCGACCCCGTCGCGGCCGCGGCTGCGCCAGCACCTACCGCCGCTGGGATCCCGGCGTCTGCGGCGGCGCGTGAGCCCGCGGACTCGACGGGGATCTCAGGCAACGACCGGCTGGTCAGCGGCCCCAGCTCGGACGCCAGGACGCGCGCCCAGGCCCGTTCGCTTGGTGACTCGCCAAGATGATCTCGGACCTCGCGCGCGACAGCGGGGGGAAGCTGACCGAGCAGATAGTCGGTGATGAGGGCGCGGCGCTGGTCTCCCACTCCCGTCTGGGGCCCCAGAGCGTCGAACGCGTTCAGCGCCCGCTCACGGACCGCGGCTCGATCCATGGACAGCAACCGTGCGATCTCGTCATAGCCGCGGTCTCGCTGCAACACGAGCTGCAGCACGGCACGCTGATCAGCAGGAAGGTTGTCAAGCGAAGCCATCGATTTCGTACGTTAGATGAGGCGCGGACGGAATGCCGCACCGTGCCCCAGGCAATATGGTCTCGACATGGCGTTTGAGCATGTCCAGACAGCGGACCGCGGGTTCGACGATCTCTACGGTCTCGAGCTGACGGAGACCGGGGACGGCCTGATGACCGGGCGGGTGAGGGTTCGCGAGGAGCTCAAGCAGCCCGCGGGTCTGGTCCACGGCGGCGTTTACGCGGCGATGGCCGAGAGCCTGGCCAGCATGGGTACATGGCTGGCTGTGGCGCAGCAGGGCAAGGTCGCGATGGGCCTGTCCAACCAGACCAGCTTCCTGCGCCCGATCACCGAGGGCACGATCCACGCGACGGCGGTTGCTCGCCATCGCGGTCGCTCCACCTGGGTATGGGAGGTGGAGCTCAGCGACGACGCTGGCCGGCTGTGCGTGCTGACGCGGATGACCGTGGCTGTGCGAGAGGCACCGGGTGGCTAGCCACGGGCTATGTGGCCGCCGGCGCCCTGGCCGAGCCAGAAGAGAGTGAAGCTGCGTAGCTGCGGGTCGGCCGGGATCCGCACGTGGACCAGATGCGTCCAGGCCAGCCCCAGCACGCCCGTAGTACCTGGGCGGCGCGCCACGATCACTGCCTGCCCGGCCGCGGCGAGGGCCGGGCTGAACGGTGCAGCAATCGAGTCCGCCAGCGCCCGCAGCCCGGACGGAGGCCGCGGCGTTCCGTACATGAAGACCACGTTCCCGGCGGCCAGCGCCTGCAGCAGCTGGTCATCGCTGAGGCCGGTCGCGTCGTGCTCGAGCTTGGCCGGGTGGTGCGCACCGCTGGTCGGAGGCGTCGAGTCATAGCGTGGATCCGGGACCTTGGCGGCCAGCTGGCGGTCACCGAGATCGCGGAACTGGACACCTAGGGCCCCTGAGCTGCCGTAGATCCCGGGATTGTCGCGGCCGGCCAGTAGGCCTCCGGAGAGCAAGACGATCACGCCGACCGCGATGGTCAGCGAGATCAGAATGATGGCCAGCGGCTCAAACAGCTTCACGTCGACCGCGCGGCGCTGCTCACTGAGCGGCCGAGGCCGCGCCGCGCCGGGAGGCCGGCGGGCTCGGGCTCTGGCCGGCGGCCGCCACCAGCTCCTCGATCGCGGCCCGTAGCTCATCGGCCAGCGCCTCGAGGTCCGGCAGGGCGTCGAAGTCCGCATTGAGCCCGAAGTTGAGCTCACCGTTGTAGCTCATGATCGCGATGCCCAGCGCCTGGTTCTCGGCCAACGGCACCATCGGATACATGGCCTCCAGCTGCTGTCCGAGCATGTAGAGCGGAAACTGGGGCCCGGGCACGTTGGTCACGACGAGGTTGAACAACCGCTGCCGCGCCTGGAGGCGGGCGGCTTGGGCCACGATCGTCGGAGGCGCGAAGCCCGACAGCTCGGTCAGCACCTGCGCTCCCACGGCCTGGCCGGAATCCTTGATGCCCTCCATCTCACGGCTGATGCTCAACAGCCGTTGCACCGGATCGTTCAGACCCACCGGCAGCGACGCCCACATCGCCGCGACACGGTTGCCCAGCGCCCCGCGGTCCATGTCGGCCCGCACGGAGACTGGAACCATGGCTCGCAGCACTAAATCCTCGGTCGGTTCGCCACGTAGTCGGAGGTAGCGGCCCAGTCCCCCAGCGACCGCGGCCAGCACGACATCGTTGACTGTCCCTCCGAGCGCATTCTTGACGGCTTTGAACTGGTCCAGGTCTCCATGCACCCAGGTGAAGCGGCGGTGAGGACCGATGCGGACGTTCAGGGGGCTCGAGGGAGCTACCTGGAGTCCGGCCCGGGCCATGGCCCCAACCCCTCCCAGGGCCTGCCCGACCCGGGCGGCGACGTGACGCGGTCCCCGCAGCGTGGCTCGGACGCCGCGGACGATCTCCGCCGGGACGGTTGCGCGTTCCAGCAGGGCGTCGGCGAGCAGCTGGGCGCCCGTCGGGACCGGGCCGGGGATCCACTCGTGCTCGGGCGCAGCGACCGGCATCGGGTCCGGGGAGGCATCGAACAGCACCGTGGCGATATCCACGCCCGAGACACCGTCCACGAGCGCGTGGTGGGTCTTGGACAGCAGCGCGAAGCGGTCCTCGCTGAGGCCCTCGACGAGCCAGATCTCCCACAGCGGGCGTCCCCGGTCCAGGGCCTGTGAGAACACTCGACCGGCCAAGCGCTTGAGCTGCTCCTCCCCGCCCGGCTCGGGCAGGGCGGTGTGCCGCACGTGAAAGCCAGGATTGAAGTGGGGATCATCGACCCACACCGGACGGCCCTGGCCCATAGGCACGAAAGCCAGCCGCTGGCGGTAACGGGGCACGAGATGAAGGCGCGAGACGATCTGCTCCAGCAGGTCGTCGTAGTCCGGGGCGGTGCCCTGGAAGACCATGCAGCCGGCCACGTGCATGTGCGCGGCGTCGCGCTCCAGGTGCAGGAAGGAGCTGTCCAGGCCAGTTAGGCGGTCTGTTTGGGTCATGTTGGGCAATTCTTGCAGGCCCGAGCCTGTGTGATCCAGCGCACATAACTCCGGAAACCGGTTTGCGACCCTCGACCGGTTGCAAAATCGACCTGCCGAGTCACTCCTGCCCGGTGCGGGGGTGAGCGGGGGACCCATTTCCGGGGCCGGATCTGTTCCCCGGTCGGGGCGAATCGGACGCCTGGCGACAGCCAGCCGCGACCGTAGCGAGACGAGACAGCCGCCGTACGCGGCCGGTTTCTCCGTTCGCGAGCCCGGCAGCTAACCCCGCAGGCGCCCGGTCGAACGTACTCAGGAGGTCCTCGGATGAGGTCCAGATCTGCGATGCGCAAGACGCGCTCAGTTCATGTAGCGATCATCACGATAATGCTGACTGTCCCGGCTTCGGCCCTCGCGCTCACCGGGACGGTCCCTGATACCCACGCTGCCACGGCTGGCCCGACGCTTCAGGCCCAGGTCAACCCGCGGCGGCTGCCCGTCAACCATTCCGCCGTCGTCAGCGGAGTCGCCCCGGCCGACCAGGCCGGTCATCGCGTGTTCGTGCAGACGGCTCTGCGGCGCCAGGGCTCCTGGCAACCGCTGACCAGCACCGAGATCCGTCGCGGCGGACACTTCCGCGTACGGACCAGGCTGCGTCACTCGGGCTATCTGCGTGTAGTCGAGGGCGTCGCGCTCGCGCGGGCCGCTGCGGCCACCACCACGGCCACCGGCGCAGGCGCTGCGGCTGGGCCGAGCGATGCTCTGCCGGTGGCCGTTCGCGCGCAGTTCAGGCTCGCCCGGCGCTCACTCAGCGTGCTCGGCGCAAGCCGGATGGTCGTGCGCGGTCATCTGATGCCCGCGCGCGGCGGACGCCCAGTGCGCGTGCAGGGCCACTTCGCCAGCGGTTGGCGGACCCTGGGGCGCGGACGGACCGGCCCGGCCGGAGGCTTCCGGATTCGGGCGTCTGCGGTTGGCGCTGTCAACCGCCGCCTGCGAGTCCTGTTCCTCGGAGACCGCGCCAACGCGCGGTCGGTGCACGCAGCCGGGCGAGTCACGGCCTACCGGCAGGACCTCGCGTCCTGGTACAACGACGGCGGCAACACCGCGTGCGGGTTCCACGCCGGACTCGGAGTGGCCAACCGCACGCTGGCCTGCGGAACCAAGGTCCGCTTCTACAACGGCGGGCGTACCGTCACGGCCACCGTCGATGACCGGGGTCCTTACGTCGGTGGTCGCAACTGGGATCTGAATCAGAGCACGGCCTCCGCGCTTGGCTTTGGCGGTGTGGGCACCATCTGGGTCGCCCGGTAGATCTCGGTCCCCCGTGAGTGCGTCAGATGCGGGCGCACTCCCGGGGACCGTCTGGTCATCGCCCTAATCTCCATCGGCTATGTCGCCTCGCTGCGTAGCCCACGTCGATATGGACGCGTTCTACGTTTCGGTGGAGCTGCGCCGGCGGCCGGAGCTGCGGGGCAGGCCCGTGATCGTGGCCGGCTCCGGCCCTCGGGCTGTGGTCACTACGGCCTCCTACGAGGCGCGCCGATTTGGCGTCGGCTCGGCCATGCCCGCCGCCCGAGCTCGGCGCCTGTGCCCGGACGCCGCCTACCTGGCGCCTGACTTCGCTTATTACCGCGAAGCTTCAGCTGAGGTCATGAGCCTCGTGCGGGCCAGCGCGGAGTCGGTGGAGGTGGTGGGCCTCGACGAGGCCTACCTCGAGCTCACCGGAATGCCGGCTCCCCGGGCCCAGATGCGGCGGCTGGTCCGCGACATCGAGCAGGCTTGCGCCCTTCACGCCTCAATCGGGATCGGACCCAGCAAGCTGGTGGCCAAGGTCGCTTCGGACGCCGAGAAGCCGCGCGGCTTTCTGACCTTGACCCAAGAGCAGGCGCGGGCGCGCTTTGCCGGCGCTCCGTGCGGTCTAATACCCGGCATCGGGCCCAAGACCGCCGAGCGCTTGCGAGCCTACGGGCTGGGCACGCTGGGCTTGCTGGCCGCGGCCCAGCCCCAGGAGCTGGCGACGCGCTTCGGCGCTCGGCTGGGCGCCGAGCTCCAGCGTCGGGCGCGGTTTGAGGACCACGCTCCGGTGACACAGGAGCGCAAGGTCGTGTCCGAGTCTCGGGAAACGACCTTTGACTACGACCTGAGCGGGCTTGGTGCCCTAGAGCCCATCCTGGCTCGACTCGTAACCCAGCTTTGCGAAACGCTCGAACGCCAGCATCGATGCGGTCGTACCGTGGGGATCAAGGTCCGCCTGGACGACTTCTCGACCCACACTCGGGCGCGAACTCTGGGCCACGCCGTGGGCACGGCCGACCGCGTGGGACCGGTGGCGCTCGATCTCCTGCGGCGCTTTGATCCGGCGCGACCGGTCCGGCTGCTCGGCGTCAGAGTGGCCGGGCTGCAGAGCCTCACGGCCGAGGCCATGCACCAGCTGGCGTTGGGGATCTGATCAGTACAGAGCGGCGGCCAGGCGACGCCGTGACTCCCGGGCCAGCGGGTGCTCGACCCCGAGCTCGTCGAGGATCCCCACCACGACGCGACGGATGTCCTCCCGCGCGCCGTCGGAGTTGGGCAGAGCGGAGATCAGCGCCTCCAGCGCACGGTCATGATCTCCGGCATCGAGGGCGGCGAAAGCGGTCTGGAGCTCGAGGCCCACGGGCGATGACTCGAGCTTGATCCGCGCGGCCAGGCCATCGGCGGCAAAACTGCCCGGAACCTCACGCAGCAACGCCAGGGCACCATCGCGATCATCACGCGCGACGAGGATCCGTGCCAGCGGGACCACAGCGTCAGCCCGCGAGGGCTCGAGCGCCACCGCTGCGCGCAGCGAGTCCTCATCGCCCAGCGCCACCAGCTCATCGGCCTGCGAGGGGGCGAGCCCATCTAGGAACTGCTCAACCGCGGCCGGTGGTTGAGCGCCCACGAACTCCGCGGCCACGCCACCGTCGCGGAAGGCCTTGACGGCGGGGATGCTCTGGATCCCGTAGGTCCGGGCCACACCCGGGTTGGCGTCCACGTCGACCTTGGCCAGCTCGACCTTGCCCGCGCGTGCCGCCACTGCGCGCTCAATAACCGGGCCCAGCTGGCGGCAGGGTCCGCACCACTCGGCCCAGAAGTCCACGACCACGGGCACCGCGTGCGAGCGGTCCAGGACCGCGCTCTGAAAGTCCTGTTCGGAGACGTCTGTCACGTTGAGTTTGATGGTAGCCACCGCCTGGGCAAGCCCCGCGGCAATGCGCTAGACACAAGCGCCGTGGCGGAGTTGGTCATCGATCGCGACGGAGTAAGGCTGGCCGCGGAGGACAGGGGAGAGGGGCCTGCGGTCGTGCTCCTCCACGGCCTGACCGCCACGCAGCGCTACGTGGTCATGGGCTCGACGGCTCTGGAGCGCTCAGGCCACCGCGTGATCGCCTATGACGCTCGCGGTCACGGCCGCTCAGATCCCGCCCGGGGGGCCGGGGAGTACGGCTACGACGAGCTTGGTCTCGATCTCGAAGCCGCGATGGATGCCGCCAGCGTACGGCGGGCCGTCCTCGCCGGTGCCTCGATGGGCGCTCACACGCTGCTGTGGATGGCGCTCCATCGCCCCGAGCGGGTGGGGGGCCTGGTAGTCATAACACCGGCCTACGAGGCGGGGGAGTCAGATGACCCACGGCGTCTGGCCCGTTGGGATGCTCTGTCGCAGGGCCTACGCGCCGGCGGCATCGAGGGCTTCATGCGTGCTTACGGCGAGCCCCCGGTCCCTGCGCAGTGGCGCGAGACCGTGCTCAAGGTGATCCGTCAACGTCTGGCCGGCCACGAACACCTCCAAGCGGTGGCCGACGCCCTGTCGGTAGTGCCGCGGTCCGTGCCCTTCGGCGGACTCGAGACGCTGGCGGCGATATCCGTGCCGACGGCCGTGGTAGCCAGCAGCGACCAGGCCGACCCGGAGCATCCGCGGGCCGTCGCCGAAGCCTACGCCCGGGCCATCCCGGGGGCGCGGCTGCTCACCGACGAGCCCGGAAGTTCGCCCCTGGCCTGGCAGGGCAGCCAGCTGTCCAAGGTGATCGCCGAGGTGGTGACCCAGGCCGGCGGCTAGGGCGGGACCCGGCGCCGGCAAATAGGCTGCAGGTCGGTGCCCGCCTACTCCAGCACGCCCCTGGCCCGCAAGCTGGGCGTCAAAGCCCAGGCCCGGGTGGCTCTGCTCCAGGCCCCGGAGGACTTCACGGCGAAGCTCGGGGAGCTCCCGGCCGGGGTCACGCTGCGCCGGCGTGTCGCCGGTGTGCGCTGTGATGTGATCGTCGCCTTCAACACCCGGGCAGCGCAGCTCGAGCGCCGCCTGCCCGGACTCAAAGCGCGCCTCACTGACGCCGGAGGCCTGTGGCTGGCGTGGCCCAAGCGCACCTCGGGTGTGGTCACCGACCTCACGGAGGGGACGGTGCGCACGATGGGGCTGCAGGTCGGTCTGGTCGACAACAAGATCTGCGCGATCGATGACACCTGGTCCGGGTTGCGCTTTGTCTACCGCACGGCCGATCGTCCCCGCGCCAAGGTGTAGACCCGGGCGCAGCCGAAGTGGTGCACGGAGGCCGGGAGCGCCATCAGGATGCGACGGAGATACCGGGGATGAGCGCAGTCGGCGAACAGGATCGAGGTCCCGGTGCCGAGCACGAAGCTCCGCGCCTTCGCGGCGGTGATCCGGCCGTTGAAGAGCGCGTCAACCTGCCGCACGCGGCGCGCGTAATCGCGGCTCCAGCTGCCGTGCCCCACCCACACCGCACGCCCGGTCTGGGAAGGCACGACAATGGCAATCGGCGTGGGGGCCAGGACGCCGCCTGGCGGTCCCCGGCGGTCGATCCAGGCCAAGGCACGTTGATCGTCACGCGGCAGGTAGTACTGAACGTGACGGTCGCTGGCCGTGCGGGCGAACTTTCGGGCGCTGTAGGCCAAGCCGGGGACGGTGAAGAGGAGCAGGCCCAGGGCCGCGAGCGCGACCGGCATCCGTAGCCGCTGTCCGCCGCGCACAGCCAGCACGGCCAGCGGAAAGCTCAGGCCCTGGAGCGCGTGCGGGGGGTAGGCGTCATTTACGAAGTAGGTGACCAGGCCGCCGAGGATCCACAGAACGAGAACCTGCTCGAAAACGATCCCACCCGGCCGCCGCAAACCCAGCGCGCCGAGTGCGATCAGGGGGCCAAAGCCGGCCAGGAGCACCAGGGCGCCCAGCCGCGAGGTCGATTCGTAGTGCGACGCCAGCTCCCAGGCTGGATCGCCATGGCCGAGCAGGTAGTAGTAGCCGAGCGGCAACGCGGCTCCCAGCAGCGGCAGGAGCACCGCGGCGCCCCCGTCCCTACGCTGCCATACCGCCAGGGCGACCAGCACGACGATCAGTGTGATGCCCTGCCACGGATGCAGCCAGGCGGCCAGCAGGGCGGCTGCTGTGGCGGCCACGAGTGGGCGGCGCTCGACCCGGCGGCGCAACGCCCGGCGGCCGGGCCGGGATCCTCGGTCGGGATCCAGCGCGCGCTCGACGCTCAGCAGGGCCAGCGGCATGAGCGCCAGGGCGATCGCGCTGGGGACGTAGCCCCACAGCTTGCCCGCTCCAAGCAGCTCATCGCCGAGGAGATAGAGCTGAAACCGAAACGGTCCGGCGCCCGTGCCGGTCCAGCTGAACAGGGCGGCCAGAGGCGTGGACAGGAAGACGGCCAGGACCACGGTGGCGGCCCGGGCTCCGAGCTGGTTGGGAAACGCTCGCCGGGCCCAGGCCAGTCCGGCCAGCCACAGCACTACAGCGGCGACCGGGGTCCAGAGCAGATAAGCCACCGGGAGGGGGAGCCCGAGGCGCCACAGCGCACCAGTGATCGTGAACAGGGGCTCGAGGTAGACGTGTGCGCTCGGCGGGAGGCTGAATAGGTCGGAAGCCAGGCCGTGCGAGCCGGCGTCGCGGGCCCAGGCGAGATACTGCAGCTGGTCGGCGCCGAGGACACCGTCGACTCCGATCAAGCCGTTGGCACCGGTGAGGGAGGTGTGCGTGTGGCTGGCCTGGGCCAGCAGCAGGATGATAGGATAGGCCCCCCAGGCCAGGAGAGCTGCCAGGAGCCCGAGCTCGCCGGCCGTGGCGCGCGGCCCACTGGTGCCCATGGGCGGCAAGCCTAGTGCGACTCGCGCTCCCGGCCGGCGATGCCGGGAGCGCGAGCGCCGATCAGCCTGCCGTCACGTGGTTGGTGCGGTTGCCCGGAGCCAGGTAACCGTTACCGCGGAAGTGGATCGCGATCCGCAGTCCGACCACGCCGTGTCCGATGTGGTGGGGCCGGAACGAGTTCTGAGCCGTGAAGCGGCAGTCGGATCCCACCGGCGCCACGACCACGCCAACCTGGTGGCGACCCTTGTAATACCGCAGCGCCACGTTCCCGGCGCACCGTGAGGACGCCGGGATGAAGCGCGCCCCGTGCACCGTACCGGTCGTGGTGAACGTGTAGGGCGACTTACGGTCCCGAGACGGCTTCGTCGTGGCACTCAGCCGCGGCTTGGGGCGGTGGATCGGCTCGGTGAAGAACGTAGCGTCAGCACCGTAGGACGTCGAATGGGGATGGAAGGCGACGATCCGGTAGTGGAACAGGGTCGCCGGTGCCAGACCGGCAATCGTGGCCGAGACGGGCTGCGGCGTGGTGCCGGGGGTCAGTGTCTGGGCGAACGTCTCCAGGCCATAGCCCGTGCTCAGTCCGTACTGGACCACCCACTTGGTGCTCGTGCCTTGGGGGTTGACGCTGCCGGTGAGGGAGACGATCGTCTTGCGCACGCTGGAGGGCGCACCGGTCACGACCGTGGCGGGGGGAAAGCCAGCGGTCTTGAAGGTGCGGTCACGGCCATAGGCACCGCCTGATCTGTTCTCTGCGAACACCCGATAGTGATACGTGGTGCCCGGCGTGAGGCCGCCCAAGCCGCTGCGGACCTTGACGCCCTTGGTGCCGCCGCCAGCCGAATGACTTGTGCTGGTCAGGCCGTAGGCGTTGGTCAGCCCGTACT
Organism: Actinomycetota bacterium; assembly: GCA_030948805.1. Taxonomy (GTDB): domain Bacteria; phylum Actinomycetota; class Thermoleophilia; order Solirubrobacterales; family Solirubrobacteraceae; genus Palsa-465. Next base: position 9,956 of record JALYZQ010000017.1, read on the forward strand.
GGAAGAAGTAGCCGGTCTGGTTGCCGTTGGGATTGATGGTCGCATGCAGCGTCTCGGCGTTGCTGTTGACACTGGTCGCCGCTCCCGTGGTGACGGTCGGCGAGGAGGCAGCCACTGCCACCCCCGCGCCCAGGGCAACGACCGCGACGCAAGTCGCGAAAAAACCTACCGTGCGCTTCATGGGTTCCTCCTCCGGGGTCTTGTTGCGATTGAAAACCTGGATCGGGGCTGAAGTTGCGCCGCGAGGACGCGCGGCATCACTGACGTCGGCCGGCGCCAGGATTTAGCTTTCAGCGGCGTGATCTTCTACGAACCTCAGCACCGCGACCGGACGATCCTCCCGCACTCCCGTCTTTAACATGTCGAGCCCGACCGCATGCCCGCGGGATGATCCGGGTAGCTTCCAAGCCGTGATCGTCGCGGAGCACCTCGAGGCCTGGCGCGGCCAACCTGTCCTGGACCCCTCGGGTGAGCAGCTGGGAAAGCTCGACGAGGTGTACCTAGACGCCCGAAACGAGGACCCCATCCTGATCAGCGTCAAGAGTGGTCTGCTGGGTCGTCAGAAGAGCCTGATTCCGGTCGACCGGGCGACCGTGGGCCCAGACTTCCTGCGCGTAGCGCACGACCGCGAGACGGTGGAGGGGGTCGGCGTGGATCATGGTGACGGGCCCCCGGACTCCAAGGCGCTCAGCGCCCTGGGCGTCGCCTACGGGCTGAGGTTCGCTCCCCAGTTGCAGCTAGAGGCGGCCACAGACGTGGAGGCACGCCGGGCCGCGGCGCGGGAGGCTCACCGGCGCGCCGCGGAGCTGGAAGCCGAGGCCGGGGAGAAGGAGGCCGAGCGCACGGCTGCACATGAGCGAGCACGCGGCGCCGACTACGAGGCAGGGGACGCCGCTCGCGACGCGGTGGAGGCCCGCCGCGCCGCCGATGAGGCCCGGCGCGAGGCCGAGCGTCGCGGTGGCAAGCCAGAGACGCCGCAATGAAACGCCGCCGGCTCGGAGACAGCGACCTGGAGGTCTCCGAGGTCTCTCTGGGGTCGTGGCTGACCTACTCCGGCGGGGTGGAGCGCGAGCAGACCGAGGCGTGCACGCGCGCGGCCTTCGACGCTGGGATCAACTTCTTCGACACCGCCAACGTCTACGGCGGGGGCGCCGCCGAGTCGGCCTGGGGCGAGATCCTGGCCGACTATCCCCGAGAGTCCTACGTGCTGGCGACCAAGGTCTTCTTTCCGATGTCGACAGCGATCGGGGGCTGTCCGCAGCTCAGATCACCAAGCAGCTGGACGCCTCCTTGGCCCGCCTGAAAACCGACTACGTCGACCTCTACCAGTGTCATCGCTTCGATGTCGAGACCCCGATCGAGGAGACCATGGACGCTCTCAGCGATGCCGTACGGACCGGCAAGGCCAGGCACCTGGGCTTCAGCGAGTGGACGCCAGAGCAGATCGAGGCCGCCCTGGCCGTTCCGGACGCGCTCAAGTTCGTCTCCTCCCAGCCTCAGTATTCGATGCTGTGGCGTGCCCCCGAAGCTGAGCTGCTCGAGCTCAGCGCGGCTCACGGCATTTCCCAGGTCTGCTGGTCACCCCTGGCCCAGGGGGTTTTGACGGGCAAGTACCGCCCCGGTGAGCAGCCACCGGCCGACTCCCGCGCCGCCAGCGAGGAGATGGGCGGCTTCATCAGGGGCTTTATGAGCGACGACACACTGGCCGCGGTGCAGCGACTGGAGCCGATCGCCGAGCAGGCAGGAATGAGCATGGCCCAGCTGGCGCTGGCTTGGGCTTTGCGTGAGGACAACGTGGCGTCGGTCATCGTCGGCGCCTCACGGCCCGAGCAGGTGCACGACAACGCTGCCGCGGCCGGACAGCAGCTCGGCACGGACATACTGTCCGCGATCGACGAGGCGCTGGGAGACGCACCGGTCAGCGAGCCGACCATGGCCCCTGGCGCCGCGGCCGGCGTGAGCCACCGATGAGCTGAACCGCTTCGTCGACCGAGCTCTCCCAAGAGGAGAAGACAACATGGCCAAGCTGATCCTGGGGCCTATGCTCCGCTTCCTTGACGCCAACGCGGCGACGGTGTGGGTGGAGACCGATGCCCCGTGCGAGGTGGAGGTGCTCGGCCACCGGGCGCGGACCTTCCACGTCGCCGGTCATCACTATGGGCTGGTGGCGGTCACCGGCCTTGAGCCGGATAGCAGCACCGAATACCAGGTCCTCCTGGATGGCGAGCGGCGTTGGCCCGAACCAGGGTCCCAGTTCCCGGCCAGCCGCATCCAGACGCTCCCCGAGACGGGCCGGATAGAGATCGTCTGGGGCTCGTGCCGGGTGACGGCCCCCCAGGATGCGCCCTACGCGTTTGATGAGGAGCAGGACGCACGCGGCGTCGGTGTTGACGCGCTCTATGCGCTCGCGCTTCGCCTCCTCGAGCAGGACCCGGCACGCTGGCCGCGCCTGCTGTTACTGATCGGCGACCAGGTCTACGCCGACCAGGTCTCGCCGCAGGCACTGGAGTTCATCCGCCGGCGCCGTGACACCGACCAGGAGCCGGGGGAGGAGGTAATCGACTTTGCCGAGTACACGATGCTGTACCGGGAGGGGTGGTCAGAGCCGGCTCTGCGGTGGCTTTTCTCCAGCGTTTCCTCGGCGATGATCTTTGACGATCACGACGTCCACGACGACTGGAACACATCGGAGTCGTGGGTGCAAGACATGCGAGCCCATGACTGGTGGCCAGAGCGCATCAACGCCGCCCTCAGCACTTATTGGATCTACCAGCACATCGGCAACCTGACCCCGGCCGAGCTCGCCGCAGATGAGCTCTACGCACGCGTGCTGGCCGCCGAGGATGCGGACCAGATCCTCCGGGATTTCGCCTTGACCGCCGAGCAGGAGGGAGGCGGAAGCCTTTGGAGCTTCTCGCGCCGCCTGGCCGGAACGCGGCTCGTGGTCGTAGACGGCCGCGAGGGCCGGGTATTGGAGGGCGGACGGCGGGAGATGATGGATGAAAGCGAGTGGGGCTGGGTGGAGGATCAGCTGACCGGCGACTATGACCATGTGCTGCTGGTGAGCACGCTGCCGATCCTGCTAGCTCCCACGCTTCACTATTTGGAAGCCTGGAATGAGGCCGTCTGCTCAGGGGCGTGGGGCAGGTTGGCCGCAAAGTGGGCCGAGAAGCTGCGCCGCGCGCTCGACCTCGAGCATTGGGCGGCCTTTCAGAGCTCGTTCACGCGGCTCATCGACCTGGTCACGCAGGTGGCCTGCGGCGATCGCGGGAGAGCACCGGCCACGATCGTGATGCTGGGCGGCGATGTCCATCAGGCATACCTGGAGACCGTCGGCTTCAACCGCGCGCTGCCCGTGCGCAGCGCCGTCTACCAGGCCGTCTGCTCGCCGTTTCGCCACCAGCTCGCCAAGCGCCAGCGGCGCATCCTGGCGGTGGCGCGGCGCTCACGCCTGCTCGGCTGGCTGGCCCGGCGACTGGCCCATGGGGCCGGGGTCGAGGATCCAACCGTACGCTGGCAGGCCGTGCAGCCGCCAACGTGGCGCAACCAGCTGGGCTGGTTGGTGCTGGACGGCCGCCGCTTGGAGCTGACGATCGAGACCACCCGACCCGGACCCGAGCCGGCGCTCGAGGTAAGCCTGCGCCACCAGTTGGCCTGACAGGCAAGGAAGGGCATACCAAAACGGCAGTGCCGCGGTCAGAGCCGCCGGAGTGCTCACAATCAATGCTCGATAATCGAGCTTATGTAGACCTTGGACCGAAAAGAGGGCTCAAGGCGGCGCAGGGAGCTGCATGTCCGCGCCCAGCGCTCTGATCGGCTCACCGGTACGCTACGGCCTCTGCGTCGTGGAACGGAGTCCCGGCGGTCGTGCTCTGAGTTCTATTCCGGTCGTGCTCTGAGTTCTATTCCGGCATGGTCCCCGCGTACCGCATAGCTCTTCTGGCCACTGTGAGCGCGCTCCTGGCCTCGGCGCCGCCGACGATTGCTGTCGCTGGAGGCGGCGCCAGGCTCCGGAGAGCCGCTGCCGCCCATTCGGGCGACGGTGGTGCGCCGCTCAGTGGTGGTGGGCTCGATCCTCGGCCCGGGAGCACGCACGGCAAGGTGCCGCCGCCGCCCAGCCGACGCGCACATGGTCGTTGGCTGCGCGGCGTGACCGTGACCGAGTACTGGCCCGCGCCGGAGTCCTGGTTCGTCGGACGGCTGGTAAAGGCGCCCGGATTGCCGGGCCGTCACCGCATCGACTGGCTGTATTCGGCCACGGGGCTCTCCATGCAGGGCGACGGGATCGGGCTCAACGGTCGGCGCTACCACATCGCCGCGCTGGGCATCGGCGGCTGGGTGACCGCGGCCGGCGGCTCGACCTCGGGCTCAGACGGCTGGATGGGTGGAGCGCCGTTCTGGCGTGCTGGCGGTTACTGGCGCAACCGCCATCACGGGGTGACCTTCCCTCTGGCCCAGGGCGGCTGGTCGTCTGGTCATGGCCGTCGGTATGTCCCGCTGCCCGGCGTTCGGTTCGCGGCTGGGTCCTCGCTACCGCTGCGCTTCTATCAGTCGATTGCCGTGGATCCATCGGTCATCCCGCTGGGCAGCCGCGTCTACGTCCCCGGCTACCGCCACGACGGACACGGCGGATGGTTCGTGGCCCGGGACACCGGCGGTGCGATCAGCGGTCGCCACAACGACGTCTACCGTCCCCCGCCGGCCAGCTCCAGCGATCTCGGCCAGCTCCGCCTGGCTCAGCGGATCTACGTGATCCGCCCCCGCGCCTAGGGCTAGACTGGCCCTTAGCGATGGCCAAGCAGCAACGGATGATGCGAGTTGAGCAGCGCAGCCAGCTGGCTGCCATGCAGCAGCTAGAAAGCCGCTCGGACGAGGAGCTGGAGTCAGAAACCAAGTTCAAGGCCGCGGCGCAGGCCATCCTTGGCGCACGCGCCGCGGAGCGCTACGACGCCAAGGCCGCCCGCGCCCACTTCCAGCGTGCGATAGCCGCGGCACGTCCCCAGGAGCGATTGCAGATCCGGCGCATGGCCGATGCCTCCCTGGCCCTGGCCGAGCGCCGAGCCGAGGATCTCAAGAAGGCCACCGAGCGACTCGGGGTCGAGAGCCCCAGCAGTCGCCAGCTGATGCTGCTTCGCTTCATGGGCCTCGTCGCGCCGCCCGCCAGCGCCGGTACGTTGGCTCGCGTACGCGGGATCGTGCTCGTCGTCGTGCTGATCGTCGCCATCCTGGCCATCGGATTCGGGATCGTGAACCTCATCGCCCTGCCTTTCGGTGGCGTCTCACTCGACATATCGATCTTCTACGGCTTCCTCCTCGTCGTACTCGTGATCGGGGTACTTGCGTTGTTGGGCCGGCGACGACAGAAACGTGCGGCGGCCGCCAAGGCCGAGCAAGCCGCGGCGCGCGCGCGCTAGGTCGGGCGCCGTCGTGTGCGGGCGCTACACCCTGACCGCTCCGGATCCCGCCACCATCCGGAGCCGGTTCGCGGTCGGTGAATCAGTGGAGGTCCGGCAGCGCTTCAACGTGGCTCCCGGCGACGACGTGCTCGCTGTGACCACCGACCGGGACGGGGCGTCGCGCGGCGAGCTCCTGCGCTGGGGACTGGTTCCGTCCTGGGCCAAGCGCCCGGACACCGGGCTGAAGATGATCAACGCCCGCCTGGAGACCGTGAGCGAGCGCCCGGCCTACCGCAGGGCCTTCGACCGGTTTCGCTGCCTGATCATCGCCGACGGCTTCTATGAGTGGCAGGCCGCTACCTCCGGACCCAAGCAGCCCTTTCACATCACGCGGGATGACCGGGGCCTGTTCGCGTTCGCCGGCCTGTGGTCGATCTGGCATGGCCCCGACGGGGCCAAGCTTCGTACCTGCACCATCCTGACCACCGCGGCCAACTCGGCGCTGGCCGGACTCCATGACCGGATGCCGGTCATTCTGGCTCCTGAGGCTGAGTCCGAGTGGCTGGACGCTGGCACCCCAGCTGAGCGCTTGCACCACATCCTGGGCGGTCTTCCGCCGGCGCGCACCGCGCTGACGGCGGTTGCGCTCGTCGTCAATGACGCCCGCTACGACGGTCCGGAGTGCCTGGCGGCGCCGTCTCCTGAAGCCCAGAGGGCGCTGTTCTGAAGCGCTACAACAGGTCCAGATCTCCCAAGCAGATCGCCCACGACCGCCGATCGCCGGGATCAGGAGTGATGTCGTCTCTGATACGACGCAAGGTCGGCACAGGCCCGGAGCGCAGGCGAAGAAACCCGCAGCGCATGGCCGCCTGTCGGGCCGTAGAGCCCGCCGGGAAATGACAGATGATGTAGTCCACCGCGGCCGCGTGCACGACGCGATGAAGCAGCCGCCGAGACGTCGCACGGTCACCGGGGGGGACGAGCAGCTCACAGAGGTTTGTCACCAGGGACCGGCCTCGGGACCGGACCCGGAAGATGGCAAGTCCGGCCAGCCGTCCATCTCGGTGTTCTCGAATGGCTCGGTAATACGGCAGCCCTCCGTACCGCCAAGCCAGGTAATCAGGGTCCTTGACGGTGCTCAAGCGAACGTCCGACTGCTCGACGTGGGCCAGCAACGCCGCGACACCCTCATGATCACGCAGCGCCTCGGCGGCGGATTCGGCGTGCACGACGGCCATGGTGCGCGAATTCCTATCTATCAATCTGGCGGCAGTTCGCAGCGGCGCGCGCAAACGCACAAGCAATGGGAATGCGCCGACCTCAGCCGTTCCGCCCTTGAGGCTGCCTGACCGCCTCAGCTCATTGGGCTCGGAGAACGTGAACGCGGCGTCCTTGGGGAAATGGTTGATCCCGTCCCGCGTGAGCGCAGCGGCGACGCCTTTTCGCCGGTGCCGCGGATGGACGGCGAGGTCGACGCCGCGGAATGCCGCGAACGTCTGACCGCTCGCGCTCATCCTCCAGAGCACCCAGGCGGCGAAGCCGATCAGCGTACCGTCGGCCTCCGCCACCACCATCACCGAGCGCCCGAGCGGATTGGCCATGTGCTTCCAGCGAAATAGCTCGGTTGGGTCTCGGACGTCGACGTCGTCTGGCCACCTCCCGAATGCGGTGTGCAGCAGCGACAACACCGCGGGCTCGTCCTCTTCGCGGTACAGCCGGATCCGGAATGCGGTCTGGTTCTCTCCGGTCATGAGAGGGCCATACTTTCGCACGGGCGGGTGCTCCGGCCGCGGCCGCCGGGTCAGCTAGCGCCGCGTGATGGTGCTCGCCACCGGGGCCACGAGCACGGCGTCATCGGCGGTTCGCGCCGACAGCTGGGCCACGTTGGCCGGCGCCAGCGCGGGCGCCGCGTCGTGTAGCCAACGGTCGAAGTCGGCGGCTGGCAGCGGCCGGCTGAGGTGATAGCCCTGAGCCAGATCGCAGCCGAGCACGGCCAGCTTCTGCAGTGTCGGCCCGTCCTCGACCCCTTCGGCGATGATCTTCAGCCCCAGGTCATGACCTAGGTTGATGGTCGAACGAACGATGATCAGGTCACTCTCATCAGAGAGCATCGGAGAGACGAAAGAGCGATCGATCTTGAGCTCGTCGATCGGCAGCCGGCGCAGGTTGGCCAGCGACGAGTAACCGGTTCCGAAGTCATCGACCGACATCCGCACACCAAGATTGCTCAGCCGCGTCACGATGGCCAGGGCCCGGTCGGGATCGGACATGATCATGCTCTCGGTGATCTCGAGCTGGAGTGCGGCGGGGGGCAGTGAGTAGACGGCCAACAGGCGTTCGATCTCACGGGGTAGGTCGCGGTCGAGAAGATTGCGTGCCGAGAGGTTGACGGCCACCGAGAGTTCCCGGCCGGCCTTACGCCACGCCGCGCACTCGGCGATCGAGCGCTCCAGGACGTGACGGGTCAGCGGGCCGATGAGGCCGGTCTGCTCGACCGTCTGCACGAATGCGCCGGGCGGGATCAGTCCCAGCTTCGGGTGCTCCCAGCGGACCAGGCCCTCGGCGCCGGTGACGCTGAGGTCGTCGAGATCAACGATCGGCTGGTAGTGAACGACGATCTGATCCGAGGCCAGGGCGTGGCGAATATCGCTGAGCACGCTGAGGCGCCGCACCGAGTGCTGGTTCTGCTCAGCGGCGTACACCTTGTAGTCAGTCTGGGCCTCCTTGGCCGCGTACATCGCGATGTCGGCGCAGCGCAGCAGGGCGTGTGAGTCCTCACCATCCTGCGGATAGCGAGCGACACCGATGCTCGCCCCCACCTCCAGAGAAAGCTCGTCGACGACGAATGGCTCGCTGACGCACTTGTTCAGGTCGTCCACGGCATGCTCGACTGCGGTCAGAGACCGGAGTCCGGTCGCCGGGAGAATCCCGAACTCGTCCCCGCCCAGTCGGGCGACCAAGCCGCCCGGTCCGACCGCGGAAACCAGTCGCGGACCGAGGTCGCGGAGCAGCACGTCGCCGTAGTGGTGGCCAAGGGTGTCGTTGATCTCCTTGAAGCGGTCGAGGTCCATGAGCATGACCGCGAAATCCGTCCCCGCCTCGCGCGCGACCGCCGCCCGCTCCTGAATGGCCTCACTGAAGCGCTCGCGGTTGGCCAGGCCGGTGAGCTCATCGGTGGTGGCAATGCGCTGCAGCTCGACGCTACGTTGCTTGGACTTCAGGAGCTCGCCGATCAGATACTGGAAAACGACTACGACAAGCCCGAACAGGGCGATTCCGGTGGTGCCGAGCTGGTGGGCGACGTATACGGCGGCCATGGTGAGCACGCCCGAGAACAGCTCGGCGGGCAGGATGGGCACCAGCGTGAGCCGCGCAGTCTGGACTATTGGTGCGCCACTGCGATAGCGCTGATAGGCCAGGACGCCGAAGAAATTCAGCAGGAGCGCCACGACGAAAGCTGCCATGACCAGGAGATAGAAGAGGACAGCTCCGGGGCCGGCGCGCAGGTCGGAAACGACGGCATGAAAGCCCAAGCCGATCAGGAGCGGGAACCACGCGTAGGTGGCCAGGTTATTGCGCAGCTGGTCAGGCGGCTCGCGGAACCTGAGCCAGCCGGCGCCGATTGCGACCACGCCCACCAGCGCGGCCGGACCACCGCCGAGCAGGATGGCGGTGAGCAGGATGCCCAGGAAACTGCCCGAGACCCCGACGCGATCCGCAATCTCCACAGCCATAACGTCGCTCACCCCGGCGAACGCTGCGATTACTAGCAGCTCGACGAGATGCCAGTGATCTGTGCTCCGCGTTGCGACGGCCAGACCAACCGCTGCGGCGATGGCCAGCAGGTGTACGGCAGCGACGCCCCGTCCAGGGACGCGCGTTGTCCGCGGCTTGCTCTCCGCTGGCTCT
>JALYZQ010000066.1 GCA_030948805.1 Actinomycetota bacterium
CCTCCGCACCGTGCGCAAGCTGCCGCAGCCTGGCCTCGTCGGGGCCCTCGCCGGCGATCACCAGCGGCACCCCCACCGTCCGCGCCGCCGCGATCGCGGTGTCAAAGCCCTTCTCCTCCACCAGGCGACCGCTGACCAGGGCGTAGCCGCCGTCGCCGGCCCGGCTCTGGGCGGCGAACGAGCCCGCGGGGATGAAGTTGCTCAACACCGAGGTTCGCTGCGCGGGCAGCCCCAACTCGATCAGCCGGTTGGCCGTGGCCTGCGAGACAGCGATGAAGCGGTCACTGTAGCTGAGCAGATGGGGCTGCTGGCGGTGCAGCGCGGCGGCGTAGACGGCGGACTCGACCAGGCCACCGCGACAGCGCAGCTGCAGGCCGGGCCGGGTATCTGTGCCCCGGCAGCGAAAGCACGGCGCGCCTTCGCGGTAGCCGATGGCGATCGCGCAGAACAGGCGGAAGTTGTGCAGATGCAGGACGGTGCGGGCCCCGGCGTCCCGCGCCGCGGCCAGGGCACGCCAGCCCAGGGTGGGATGCAGGTTGTGGGCATGGACCACGTCGGCCTGCGCCCGCTTCACCGCGCGTGTGACCTCGTGGGGATCGATGCCACCGACCAGCAGTCCCCGCGCCGCGGTGGGGCGAGCCGTGCTCTGGCTGGATCGCTCTAGCGTGGACACGGCGTGGCCTCGGGCCCTCAGCAGGCGCTCCAGATCGGCGACCGCGCGCTCCTCCCCGCCTTGGGCCCGGTAGCGGTTGTGCAGGAGCAGGACGCGCATGGCCGGCGATTCTGACAGTGGCCCGGGCGCCAGTCCCGGCGCCGGCCCGCCATCATCCCCGGCGCTGTGGCCGTCGCTCTGCTCACCAACAACCTCGTGCCCTACCGCGTCCCCCTGTACGAGCGCCTGGCCGCCGAGTACGGCGTGGAGGTGCTCTGCTGGGGCGGTGGCCGCTACCTGGCCCCGTGGTTTGAGGACCTCGACGAGCAGCTGGCGGCGGCCCGGTTTCCTGCTCGCCGCCTGGGCGGGGCTCGCGAGGCGCTGAGCGTCGGGCGCGACTACGAGACGGTCATCTCAGCCTACGCCGGCGGCGCCATTCTGCCCGCCGCCTACGTGGGCGCTCGCCGGCGCAACCGCGGGTTCGTGCTCTGGGCCTCGGTGTGGGCACAGCCCCGCTCGTTCAGCAACGACCTGGCGCTGCCCATGACCCGCTGGATCTACCGCCACGCCGACGCGGTGGTCGCCTACGGGGAGCACGCCCGCCGCTTCGCCGCCGGTATCCGAGGCCGTGACACCGATGTGTTCGTGGCGCCGCAGGCCGTCGAGGCGGAGCTGTTTGCCCGCCCGGTGTCCACCCCGGAGATCCAGGCCTTCCGGGCCGAGCACGGTATCCCGGACGGACAGCTGGTCCTCTACGTGGGCCGGCTGGTGGCTGAGAAGGGCCTCGGGGTGCTGGCCGACGCCTGGCCCGAAGTGCGCGGGGAGGCCACCTTGGTGGTGATCGGAGACGGCCCGCTGCAGACCAGGCTGAGCGCGCTGCCCCGAACGGTCCTGCTCCCGGCGCTGCCCCGCGAGCGGCTGCCGGTCGCCTACCGCGCGGCCAGTCTAACGGTTCTGCCCTCCGTGCCCACCCGACGGTTTCGCGAGCCCTGGGGTCTGGTGGTCAACGAGGCCATGCACCAGGGCCGCCCTGTGGTCGTGACCAGTGCCGTCGGGGCGGCGGCCGGCGGCATGGTCGTAGATGAGCAGACCGGCCTGGTCATTTCCCCGGGGGACAGCGCGGCGCTGGCAGCCGCGATTCAGCGACTGCTCTCAGACCCGGCCCTGGGCGCCCGGTTGGGCGAGGCCGGCCGCGCCGCCGTGGCCGGCTACACCTACGAGGCGATGGCCGCCGCCTTCGGACGCGGGCTGGCCCTGGCCCGCCGTCATTGACCGAGTGAGAACAAGGCCTCCAGATCGTGCCGGGAGTAGGCCTCGAAGGCGACCATGGTCTGGGTGCGCCGAACGCCCGGAAGCTGGGACAGCTGGCCGGTGACGACCTGGGCGAGCTGATCCTGCTCACGCAAGCGCAGGATGGCCACGAAGTCCCAGTCGCCGGTAACCGAGTAGGCCTCGGCCACCCCGTCGATGTCGGCCAGCTCGCCCCCCAACGTGGAGAGGACGGAGCCTTCGGCCTGGATGAGGACGATGGCGTGGGTCATGTCGTATGCGTCTGGCCCGGGGTGAGCAGAACCACGTTGGAGCTGGTGGCCGACTCGACTTCGGCCTTGAACGCCTCGGCGTCAGTCTCGATCGGCGGAAAGGTGTCGTAGTGACACGGGATGAGCGTCTGGGCGCCGACCAGCTGCGCGGCGTCGACGGCATCATGGCGGTCCATCGTGTAGTGGCCCCCGATGCACATCAGGGCCACGTCGACCGGGTGGCGCTTGGCCACTAGCTGCAGGTCGGAGAACAGGCAGGTGTCTCCGAGGTGGTAGACGATCTTGTCCGCGAAGCTGATGACCAGCCCCGCCGGGGTCGAGACGGTCCCCTTCGGCGTGGTCGAGGTGTGCCAGGCCGGAACCAGCTTGACCCAGCCCCAGTCGAAGTGTGCGGTGCCCCCCAGATTGGGGTCGCGCACCTCCAGGCCCTCCTCGGCCAGCTCGTCCGCCACCTCGGTGATGGCCACCACCGTGGCCCCGGTGCGCCGGGCGATCTGGACCATGTCGCCGTAGTGGTCCTGATGGCCGTGGGTGAGCAGGAGCGTTGTGGCCTGGACCTCCTCGGCGCTGGCCGCGGCCTTCGGGTTTCCGGTTAGGAAGGGGTCAATCAGCAGCGTCGTGTCGCCGTCTGAGAGCGTGAAGCAGGCGTGGCCGAGAAAGCGGATCTCCATGGGTTCTCCTGGATTCGGGGGCTAGTGCACCATCTAGGTGCTGGTGCGTCCGTCGAGCGTGCGCGAGAGCTCAAACCCGACGGCCACGCCGACCAGCATGCCCAGCCGGGTCTCCTCGGCGAGCAGGGTCTTGACCGCCCGCAGGCGGGTCTCGGGGTCAGACTCAGCCGCCGCCTCGCGAACGGCCTGTTCATGGGCGGAGTCAAACCAGCCGCCCTCGGCGATCGCCGCCGCCAGCACGCGTTGCAGTGACGGGGCGGCCCGCGCGACTACGTCCTGAGCTTCGCGGAGCCGAGCCGGATCGGCGATCTGGGCGATCGCCGCGTCCAGTTCCTCGTCGGTGTAGGAGTGCTTCGGCACTGGCTTTGGGGATCATACGAAGATGGCTGTCGCCCTTACCTCCCTCTCCCACGGTGCCGGCTGCGGTTGCAAGCTGTCGGCCCAGTCGATCGAGCCGCTGCTGGCTGACCTGCCCAGCGTGCCCGATGCCAACGTACTGGTCGGCTTTAGAACCTCAGACGACGCCGGCGTGTACCGCCTCAACGACGAGCTGGCCCTGGTGCAGACCGCCGACTTTTTCACGCCGATCGTCGATGACCCGCGCAATTTCGGGCGCATCGCCGCCTGCAACGCCCTGTCTGACGTGTATGCGATGGGCGGCACTCCCGTTTCGGCGCTGAACCTGGTCGCCTTCCCGCTGGACCGCCTGGGACCCGAGGTGCTGACCGAGATCCTGCGCGGTGGTGCCGAGCTGTGCGCCGAGGCGGGTGTGGCCATCGTCGGCGGGCACTCAATCGACGACGCCGAGCCCAAGTACGGCCTCGCCGTGACCGGCACCGTGCGTCCCGACGAGCTGCTGACCAACTCCGGCGCCCAGCCCGGAGACGCTCTGGTTCTGACCAAGCCGCTGGGGGCCGGTGCGGTCTCCACGGCTCTAAAGCGCGGCCTCGAGGCGCCGCTGGAGGCGGCCGTGGCGGTCATGACCCGTCTCAACCGCGAGGCGTCGATGGCCGCTCGCCGGGCCGGTGCGCACGCGGTCACCGACGTGACCGGGTTCGGTCTGCTGGGTCACCTGCATGAGCTGGCCCTGGCCAGCGGCGTGGCGGCCGAGGTCCAGGCACGCGCCGTGCCGGTGATCGAGGGCGTCCTGGAGCTCTTGGGACGTGAGGACGAGGACGCTGTGGCCGGGGGGACCCGGCGCAACCGGGCTCACGCCGAGGCTGAGTTTGCCGCGTTCGGTCCCGGGGTGGCGGAGGCGGCGCGGTGGCTGGTCTGCGACGCCATGACCTCGGGGGGCCTGCTGGTGGCGGTCTCAGACCCGGCGAAGGTCCCCGGGGCCGTGATCGGCCGTCTGGTGGCCGGCGAGCCGGGCGCGATCAGCGTTGCCTGAGAGCACCGTGGCCGAATCTACGTCCTGGGGGCACGAATTACTCCACGCGTGAAGGTACCGGGGCGGATTTTATGTCCTATTGGCAGGAAATCCGCCCCGGCTCGCCGGATTCGAGCTGGTAGCTCGGTGCTGCCGGCTAGCGCACCGTCATCCGGGCCAGCGGCAGCCCGATGACCAGCCCGACAGCCACGCCGACCCCGTCGGCTATCCAGCTGGCCCCGTAGGCGGCCAGGGGCATCATCAGGACCACGACGGCGATCGCCCCCACCCCGAGCAGATCGCCCTCTACGTCCTGGCCGCGGCGCAGGGCCAGCAGGTCAGGCAGCGCCCAGGCCACCAGCAGGGCCACGGCGGCGCCCAGAGCCCCGAGCGCGAAGGGGGCCGGATACAGAGCCGCGGTGGCCGCCAGGCCGCCCAGTCCGCCGAGCAGAAACAGCCCGAGCACGGCCAGCGGACCGTGGCGACGCTCCAGCAGCCAGCCGAACAGACCGATCGTCCCCAGGGTCACGACCGCGTAGCCCGTGTTGTCGTAGGTGAAGGCGGCGGTAAACACATGCCACCAGCCCGACCCGAGCTTGGCGTGGACGGCCAGGTCGTTGCCCGATCCGAGGCTGGTGCGCCACAAGAGCGTCCCGACGAGGCCGGCGGCGACCAGCACCAGCGTTGCGTAGGGACGCGTCTCAGGGCGGATGCCGGGAATCTCATCCCGGCGCAGGCGGCTGAGCAGCGGCGGCGGGCTGCGGCGCGGCCGTCGGCGCACGGGGTCACCGTTGCGGTCGAGCTTGGGCGCCCGCTTGCGCAGGCGGTTGCCGCAGTACGGGCATTCGGTGATGTAGGGGCTGACCTCGGATCCGCAGCTCTTGCAGACCACGAACAGCTCTTGGCCGCCAGTGCTCACGGGTCGATTGTAGAACCGCTCGGCAGCCCCTCAAGCCAGGGCCGGAAACTGGTGTCGCGAGTCGAGAATCCGGCCCGCCACACTAGTGTCGCGCTAGGGCAGCGTGGCCGTGACGATCTCGGCCATGACCTCACGCAGGTCGTGATTGGCCTCATAGACGACGACCTGACGGGCGGCTCCGTTGCCCCGGGAGAGCAGGTCCTCGAGGGCCTCGAGCTCGTCGACCGAGCCCAGTTCCACGCAGTAGTCACGCATCCGGTCGATCAGGCGCCGGGCCAGGGCGCGGGTGGCCACACGGTCAGAGCTGGGCAAGTCGACCAGCTCGCCCTCCAGTCCGTGCCGGGCGGCCAGCCACTTGTTCTCATCCAGCATCTCATGGGGGTAGCGCGACAGGCGCTGACCGGACTCGTAGTGCTCGGCCAGCTCGCGGATCAGGGCCTGGACCAGGGCGGCCAGCCCGAGCGAATGCTCGATATGGGTCTGGGAGTCCATGACCCGCACTTCGACGGTGCCGAACCTGGGGTGCGGGCGCACGTCGTGCCACAGGTAGGTGTAGTCCTCGATCACACCCGCGGTGACCATGAATTCGATCCGCCGCTCGTAGTCCTCCCAGTCGTCGTAGGTCGGGGGGATCCCGACTCGGGGGAAGGCACGGAAGATCGGCGTGCGCGTGGAGGCCATCCCCGTGGCGTCGGCGCGCCAGAACGGGGAGTTGGCCGACAAGCCGAGCAGCACGGGCATGTGCACCCGCATCCCGTTGGCGACGTGGATCGCCTTTTCGGGATCGTCGATGCCGACGTGAACGTGCATGCCGAAGATCAGCTCCTGGCGAGCCACGAAGCGCAGGGCCGAGATCAGGTCGCGGTAGCGGGGGCGGGCGACGATCCGCTGGTCCTCCCACATGGCGAAGGGATGGGTGCCCGCCGATCCGATGGCCATGTCCTTGCTGGAGGCCGTTTGGGCGACCTGACCGCGCAGCGACCGTAGCTGGTCACCGGCCTCGCTGATGTTTGCGCACGGCGCGGTGGCGATCTCCAGCACCGACTCCATGAGCTCGGGCTTGATCTCACCCAGGGGCGCGGGCTCGAGCATGGCCTCGATGGCGTTGACCAGCTCGAGCGTGCTCGCGTCGAGGATCATCAGCTCTTCCTCGATGCCGAGCGAGTAGGCGTGTCCGGCGAACCGATGCTCCACTGGCGCGCAGCGTACGCGTTCCTGTGCCCGGAACGCCGCTCGCGATGGGCAGACGGGCCCTAGACTCAGCCCCTGAGTGCGCCAAGACCCCGAAAAACACGAAGGACGGTGCCATGAGCCTCGGCTATGACGGCAAGCTTTACATCCTTGCCTTTGACCATCGCGGATCGTTTCAGAAGAAGATGTTCGGAATCGAGGGGGACCCCACCCCGGAGCAGATCGCGACGATCTCCGATGCCAAGACCCTGATCTTCGAGGGCCTGCTGGAGGCGGTCTCCCGGGGCGCCGAGGCCACGCAGACCGGTGTACTCGTAGATGAGCAGTTCGGCTCCGACGTGCCCACGCGGGCTCGCGACAGTGATCTGAAGCTGGCCATGCCAGTCGAGAAGTCGGGTCAGAACGAGTTCGACTTTCAGTACGACGAGGACTTCGGTGCCCACATTGAGAA
>JALYZQ010000079.1 GCA_030948805.1 Actinomycetota bacterium
GGCCTGCGCCGGCGCGTAGGGCCCCGGGGCCGTTTCGGACGTCTCCGTGGTCGCCAGCGTGGCCGTGAGGACCACGCGGGTGCCCCATCCCGACGGCTCGAGCGTCACCGTGCCGCGTACGTCATCGCCCTCCCAGGCAACGGCGGTCTCCGGCTCGAGCTTCGTGATGCGGATCTCTCCGAAACCGTCCAGATGACGGCCCAGGGAGTCGGCCTGGCTGCATTCCGCCCACAGCTCAGGGGCTGATTTGACCAGCGTGCGGCTTGCCTCGTGCTTCGTCATGGCTTGGCTTTTCACCGTTGGCCCTAGCTCTCCTCCCGTGGGCGCAAGCCTGCATCACGCGAGCCTCGGGCGCGGGCGCCGCCAGCTCAGCGACCGGCGTGGGTGGCCATCAGGAACACCGTGATCACCACGATCACTGCGATCAGCCAGCCGCCGATGGACAGCAGGCGCTGACCACGGACGTACTCAGAGCTCCACTGCGCCGACACCCGCTGGCCTCCGGCGGCCACGCCGGTGGCGGCCAGGTCACGCTCGGCCACGCCGGCCAGCCGTCCCGAGCGAGGATTCATGAGTGAGCCTTCCAGAGCCCCGATGACGATCACCGCAGCCACCCCCCACTGGACGTAGAAGGACTTCCACTGGTCCTCATCGGTGGCCAGGTAGATGCCGGCCAACAGGAGCACCAGCAGGCCCGGGTTGACCAGGTAACGCCCGGCGCGCTGGCGGGCGCGCAGCAGCCCGGGCAGCACCCCGGGGTCCAGTCGCGTGGCCGTCGAGAGCATGATCGGAAACGCGAACACGACACCGAACCCGATCACCACGGCCAGGATGTGGATGGCGAGGATGAAGTCCGAGAAGGCGACGGCGGGGGCTAAGAACATGCGCTCAAAAGCGAGGTCGATAGTCGCCGAACACGTCGCGCAGGGCGGCACAGACCTCGCCCATCGAGCAGCGATCCTTTAATGCCTGACGCAGAACGGGCAGCAGGTTGTCGGTTCCGCGGGCGCATTGCCGGACCTCCTCCAACCGGCTTTGCACCAGGTCCTGGTCGCGATCGGCCTTGAAGGCCTTGAGACGGTCGAGCTGGCTGCGCTCTGACTCGGGATCCACGCGGAGGATGTCGGTCACTTCGACCGAGTCCTCGACGAACCGGTTGACCCCGACCACGACGTCCTGCTCAATGCGGTAGCGCTCGTGGTAGCCGAACGCGGACTCCTCGATCTCGTTGGTCATGAACTCGATCGCCTCCACCGACCCGCCCAGCTGGTCGATCTTGGCGATCAGCTCGCTGGCCCGTGACTCGATCTCCTCGGTCAGGGCCTCGACGAAGTAGGAGCCGGCGAACGGGTCCACCGTGTCGGCGGCGCCGGACTCATAGCCGATGATCTGCTGGGTACGCAGGGCGATGCGCGCCGCGCGCTCGGTGGGCAGCGCCAGCGCCTCGTCAAAGCCGTTGGTGTGCAGGGACTGGGTGCCGCCGCACACCGCCGCGAAGCCCTGCAGGGCGACCCGAATGATGTTGTTCTCGGGCTGCTGGGCGGTCAGCGTGACGCCGCCGGTCTGGGTGTGGAAGCGCAACTTCCATGAGCGCTCGTCCTGGGCGCCGAAGCGCTCGCGCATGATCTGCGCCCACATGCGCCGGGCGGCGCGGAACTTGGCCACCTCCTGAAAGACGTTGTTGTGACCGTTGAAGAAGAAGGCCAGCCGGGGGGCGAAGCGGTCGATCTCCAGGCCCGCGTCCAGCGCGGCCTGAACGTAGGCGATCCCATTGGCGAGGGTGAAGGCGACCTCCTGGACCGCCGAGCAGCCCTTCTCGCGGAAGTGATAGCCGCTGATCGAGACCGTGTTCCATTTCGGCACGCGCTCGTTGCAGTAGGCGAACAGATCGGTGGTCAGCCGGATCGCCCCCTCGGGCGGGTAGATGTAGTTCCCGCGCGCGACATATTCCTTGAGGATGTCGTTCTGGGTGGTTCCCCGCAGCGCCTCGGACGCCACCCCCTGCTCCTCGCCGACCAGCTCGTAGAGCAGCAAAAGGACGCTGGCCGGAGCGTTGATGGTCATCGAGGTCGAGACCTGATCCAACGGGATCTGGTCAAAGGCGGTGCGCATATCGTCGATCGTGTCGATCGCCACACCGGTGCGCCCGACCTCGCCCAGGCAGCGGGG
Source organism: Actinomycetota bacterium (assembly GCA_030948805.1). Classification (GTDB taxonomy): domain Bacteria; phylum Actinomycetota; class Thermoleophilia; order Solirubrobacterales; family Solirubrobacteraceae; genus Palsa-465. Next base: position 2,170 of record JALYZQ010000079.1, read on the forward strand.
ATCGTCGGAGTCCAGACCCAGCTGCGTCGGGAGGTCGAAGGCCATCGACAGGCCCGTTGACCCCTTGGAGAGCAGGTACCGGTAGCGCTCGTTGGACTCCTTGGCGCTCGCGTAGCCGGCGTACTGGCGCATGGTCCACAGCTGCTTGCGGTACATGTCGGGATGCACCCCGCGCGTGAACGGGTACTGACCCGGCTCGCCGAGGTGCTCTGTCAGCTCAGCCGGGAGGTCAGCCTCCTCGTAGCTGCCCCGGATCTCGATCCCGGAGTCGGTGAAGCGCCGAGAATCGTCGGGGCCGACGATCGGGGCGATCGTGCGGTGCTCATCGGCGGTGGCCATGCCCAAGGGCAGATTACCGGCCCGGCCGCCGGTCTCGGGACCCGGGGCACCAGGGGGAGGGCCGGCCCCAGACGGCCAGGTAGCCTTGGGCCTAGATGCGGGTACGGATCCGTCTGTTCGCCGGGCTTCGCGAGCGCGCCGGCGCGGGCGAGCTGGAGCTGGACCTTCCTGAGGGGGCCCGCGTCCGTGACGCGCTGGCCGAGGTCGGACCGCTGACCGCGGGGCTGCCGGTGGTCATGGCCATAAACCAGGAGTACGCCGGTGAGGACGAGTTGCTGCACGGCGGCGATGAGCTGGCCCTGATCCCGCCCGTCTCCGGGGGCGCGGTCGGCTTTGCCCACGTGCGCGTGACCGGGGAGCCGCTGAGCCTGGACGGACTCCTGGAACGGGTCCGCGAGCCGCGGGCGGGGGCGGTGATCGGCTTCCTCGGTGTGACCCGCGATGTCGCCGCCCTCGAGTACGAGGCCTATATGGAGATGGCCGAGGCCAAGCTCAGTGAGATCGTGACCACGGCGATCGAACACCATGGCCTGTGCGCCGCCGCAGTGGAGCACCGGATCGGAGTGGTGGCGCTGTCTGAGCCCTCGGTGGCCATCGCGGTGTCCGCGCCCCATCGGGCCGAGGCCTACGCCGGCAGCCGCGAGATCATCGATCAGATCAAGGCGCGGGCGCCGATCTGGAAGAAGGAGGAGGGCGAGTGGGTGGATGGCGTGAGACCGAGCTGAGGGGACTGCCCGCCGTCCATGAGCTGGCCGCGGCGCTCGACGCGCCCCACGCCCTCGCCGTCGCGGCGGCGCGCCGGGCCATAGACGAGCATCGGTCGCTGCTGCTCAGTGACGCTGAGCAGCCGGAGACGGTGACTGACCTCGCCGCGCGGGCCCGGGGTCATCTGGCCACGTTCGCCGCGCCGTCGCTGAGGCACGTGATCAACGCCACCGGCGTTCTGCTCCACACCAATCTGGGGCGCGCGCCGCTGAGTCTGGCCGCGCGTGAGGCCGTGGCCACGGCGGCCGAGGGCTACAGCAACCTCGAGCTCGACCTGCCCTCCGGCCAGCGGGGCTCGCGCCACGATCACGTCGAAGCGCTCCTGTGCGAGCTGACCGGCGCCCAGGCCGCGATGGCGGTCAACAACTGCGCCGGAGCGGTGCTCCTGGCCGCCGCCGCCCTGGGGGGCCCGGACCGCGCGATCGTCGTCTCACGAGGGCAGCTGGTGGAGATCGGCGGCGGCTTTCGCATCCCCGAGGTCATCGCCCAATCGCGGTCGACGATGATCGAGGTCGGGACAACCAACCGAACCCATCGCCGCGACTACGAGCGCGCCCTGAGGACCGCTCCGCTAACGGTGGGAGCGATCCTGCGCGTGCACCAGTCGAACTTCCGCACGCTGGGCTTCGTCGAAGACGTCGAGATCGAGGAGCTCTGCGGGCTGGGCGCGCCGGTCATCGACGACGTGGGGTCCGGACTGCTGAGCGCGCCGGCCACGACGCAGCTGGGCGACGAGCCCGATGTCCGGCGCTCGGTCCAGGCCGGAGCAGCACTGGTCTGCTACTCGGGGGACAAGCTGCTGGGCGGCCCTCAGGCGGGGCTGATCGTGGGCAGCGAAGCGGCCGTGGCCGCCGCCCGCGAGCACCCCTTGGCCCGGGCACTGCGGATCGACAAGCTGTCCCTGGCCGCGCTGCAGGCGACCCTGATGCTCTATCGCGATCCGCCTCGGGCCTGGCGGGAGATACCGGTTCTGCGCATGCTGGCCGAGGACGAGGACACGCTGGCCGCTCGGGCCCAGCGCCTTGGTGACGCCATCGGCCCGCTGGCCGAGGTGGTGCGCAACGTGTCGCGGACCGGAGGCGGGGCCCTGCCTCTGAGCGAGCTCGAGGGCCCCGCGGTGGCACTGGCGGCCGAGGTCGATCCCGAGCGAATGGCGTCGGCCTTACGTCACTCAGAGCCCCCCGTGCTGGCCCGCATTCACGCCGGGAGGCTGGTGCTCGACCCCCGCACGCTGACCGATGACGAAGTGCCCGTGGTGGGCCAGGCGGTGCGCGACGCCGTGCCCCGGACATGAGCCGGGGTCCGCTGACCCTGGGCACGGCCGGTCACATCGACCACGGGAAATCCTCCCTGGTCCGCGCCCTGACGGGCGTCGATCCCGACCGCTTGCCGCAGGAGCGCGCCCGAGGCGTCTCGATCGAGCTGGGCTATGCCCGGCTGGAGCTCGCCGGGAGCCTGGTCGTCTCAGTCGTCGATGTCCCCGGTCATGAGCGCTACGTCAGCACGATGGTCGCTGGAGCCACCGGCATTGATCTGTATCTGATGGTGATCGCCGCCGACGACGGCGTCATGCCGCAGACCCGTGAGCACGCGGCCGTCCTGCAGGCCCTGGATGTCCGCTACGGCGTGGTTGCGATCACCAAGTCAGATCTCACCGACCCCGAGCCGGCTGGCGTCCAGGCGGCCGAGTTGCTGCCTGAGGCAGAGGTGGTGGCGGTTTGCGCGCGCACCGGCGCCGGCCTGGAGGAGCTGCGGCGCGCGCTGCACCGTGTGGGCTCGCAGCTGCCCAGCCGCGGGCAGAGCGCCGACGGGACGCGGCTGCACGTCGACCGCGTGTTCACGATCGCCGGCGCCGGGACCGTAGTCACGGGGACGCTGTGGTCGGGGCAGATCTCGCGCAGCGATCGCGTGCAGTTGCTGCCGGGCCCCCGTCGCGCCCGGGCCCGGGAGGTCCAGGTGCACGATCACGCCGTCGACCGCGCGCAGGCCGGTCAGCGGGTGGCGGTCAACCTGGCCGGGCTCGGGCGTCACCGCGTGGCCCGCGGCGACGTGGTGGTAAGCGCCGAGAGCCAGCTGCGCGAGACGTTTCTCATCGATGCCGAGCTGACCTTCGCCCCGGGGGTGGCTGAGCCCGACTCGGGGACGCGAGTGCACGTCCATCATGGGACCCGCGACACGGCGGCTCGCATGACGTGGCTGGGCGGCGCGTTCTGGCAGCTGCGTCTCGAGCAGCCCCTGATCCCGGCCCGCGATGACCGGCTCGTGGTGCGCCAGATCGCCCCGCCCGACACGCTCGGCGGCGGCCGGGTCCTGGATCCCGGACCGCGCAAGCACCGACCGAGCCGTGAGCTGACGGTGCGGCTGACCCGCCGCGCCCGCGGAGAGTCCGAGCCCGAGCCCGAGCCGAGCCCGGCGGCAGGGCTCGAGCCCGCCCCGCTGGTGCTCAGCGCGTCGGCCTTGGAGCTCGAGGGCCGACTGCGGGCCGCCGGCTTCGAGCCCCCGTCGGAGTCAGAGCTCGACGCCGAGGATCTGGCCGCCCTACGGACCGCCGGCCGGGCCGTGCGGGTCAGCCGCACGCTGCACTATCACCCGGACACGGTGGGGGCCGGTAGGCGACTGGTTCTCGATCTTGCCCAGCGCCACGGGGGCGCGATCACCATCGGACAGCTGCGAGACGAGCTGGGCACGTCGCGCAAGTTCGCCCAGGCCCTGCTCGAGCACCTAGATGCCGAGCGGGTGACGATTCGGCGCGGTGACCAGCACGTCGTCCGCCGCCGTCCCCGGTCCGAGTAGCGTCTGGGACATGGAGCCGCGCATCAGCCTGGTCACCCTCGGGGTCAACGATCTACGACGGGCCCGGTCCTTCTACGAAGCGCTGGGCTGGGGCACCCCGCGACAGCCCGACGACGAGGTGTGCTTCTTCCAGGCCGGCGGGATGGTGTTCGGCCTGTGGACGGCGCTCGGCGGCCACGGTGCGCCGGGCATCGAGCTGGCCTACAACGTGCGCAGCGAGGAGGAGGTGCAGGCCGTGCTCGACGAGGCCGCGCAGGCGGGGGCGACGATTGTCCGCCCGGCGGCTCGCGCCGACTGGGGCGGGGTCACCGGCGCGTTCGCCGATCCCGACGGATACGTGTGGGAGGTCGCCCACAATCCGAGCTGGACGCTGGACCCCGACGGTTCGGTGACCATCTAGCAGGCCTTCCGGAGGCCGTGCCGATAGATTGCGGGCATGGCCACGTGTTTGGTTACCGGCGGCGCCGGCTTTTTGGGCTCGCATCTGTGCGATGAGCTGCTGTCGCGCGGTAATCGCGTGATCTGCGTGGACAACCTGGAGACCGGCAGCCTGGCCAACATCGCCCACATCCGGAGCTCGAGCTTCGTGCATCGCAGCATTGACATCATCGAGCCCTACTACATCGATGAGCCGATTGACTACGTGTTTCATCTCGCCTCACCCGCCTCGCCGATCGACTATCTGCGCCTGCCGCTGCACACGCTCAAGGTCGGCTCCTACGGAACTCATCACACCCTGGGCGTGGCCAAGCGCCACCGGGCGCGCTTCTTGACCGCCTCCACCAGCGAGGTCTACGGCGACCCCAAGGAGCACCCCCAGCCCGAGACCTACTGGGGCCACGTGAACCCGATCGGTCCCCGCGGGGTGTATGACGAGGCCAAGCGCTACGCCGAGGCGCTGACCATGGCCTACCACCGCCAGCAGGGCCTGGACACGGCGATCGTGCGGATCTTCAACACCTACGGCAGCCGGATGCGGCCCCACGACGGGCGCGCGATTCCGACTTTCCTGCGCCAGGCGCTCCAGGACAGGCCCATCACCGTGTTCGGCGACGGGTCTCAGACGCGGTCCTTCTGTTACGTCGACGACTTGATCCGCGGCATCATCGCGCTGGCCGAATCGGGCCACCACTATCCGGTCAACATCGGCAACCCGACCGAGTTCACGCTGCTCGAGTTGGCCAAGACGGTGGTTCAGGTGACTGGGTCGCGATCGGAGATCGTCTACGAGGCTCTTCCCACCGATGATCCCCAGGTGCGGCAGCCCGACATCAGCCTGGCGCGCGAGATTCTGGGCTGGGAGCCATTGATCGAGCTGTCCGAGGGCCTACGGCTCACGATCGAAGGGTCAGGGGTGGAGGCGCTGGTCGGCGCCGTGCGGTAGATCGCGTAGCGCTGTCGCCTCCCCGGCGCCGGCGGATCGCGGATGGGAGCCGAACCGGACTCTGCGCCGGAACTTCGGTGCCAAGATACCGTTACCAGCAGGGGAGGCGAACTACCGCTTGAGCGTGACGTGACCATTCAGCAGCAAGAAGCTGGTGAGAAGGCTATAGACGGACCCCGTCAGGGACCCGTCCCCGTCGAGCTGCCCGCGCGGGACATACGCCAGAAGCGGCCGCCGGCGCTCTCCTTTCTGCTCCGGCTGGAGACGCTGCGCAAACTGGGGCGGGTGGCTTCGCTGCTCGCGCTGGACTTCGTAGGCGTCGCCGGCGCGATGTTCACGGCGCTGCTGTTCAAGCTGGCGTTGCAGGACGACTTCAACCTGTCGCTGGCCTGGGGCGAGACCCGCCAATGGCTGGCGTTCGCCTTCCTGGTCACCGTGCTGATGTTCGCGCGCGCGGATCTGTACGTCGACCGGCCCCGGCGACCGGGGCTCGGCGGAATCGCCACCGCTCTGTTCCAGGCGGCGGTGGTCGCGCTGGTGTTCGGACTGGCCAGCGGACAGCACTTCTCGAGCTACTACGTCTTCTACAGCTCGCTGTTCCTCGGCACGGTCTACATCACCTCGCTGCGCACGCTGCACCTGGGGGTGACCGGATGGCTGCTCAACCGGGCCGGCTACCGGCGCCGGGCTCTGCTCGTCGGATCGGGGAAGCACATCGAGGCCGTGGCCCACGCGCTCTCCAACCGCGCTCACACCCCGGTCGAGGTCGTGGGGTACATATCCCTGACCCCCCGCCCGCGCAACGGCCTGCGGTCGCTCGGGGAGCTGCATCAACTGCCTCAGGTGCTCGCGGACGAGCGCGTCCAGGAGGTGATCATCGCCGACCCCGACTTCCCCCAGGAGCAGGCGGTGGAGCTCGTGGACCTGTGTCACGGCCGAGGCATCACCGTCCACGTCGCCCCGTCGACCATGGAGATCCTGATCCAGAGGGCCGAGTTCGTGCCCGGCGAGTCGGTGCCGCTGTTCACGCTGCGCCCGCCCGTGTTCGATGGAATCGACTTCGCGATCAAGCGCACGTTCGACCTGGTCATCTCGGTCGTCGTGCTGATCCTGCTCTCACC
>JALYZQ010000116.1 GCA_030948805.1 Actinomycetota bacterium
GGTCCGCCGTGGATCGGGATTCGCAGCCGACTTGAGACCGCGGCCTGGACGTTGCGCGGCGCCGCGTCCAGGGACACGTGGGCCCCGTTCAGATCCGCGATCGCGTCCCCCAGCGCGTTACGCACGGTCGGACTGTTGGTGTTGAGGGTGTTCGGAGTGTTGACGGGGTCGTTGGGATTGAACGGCACGGAGAACGGCGAGGCGCCGACCCCGGGCGCGGGCTGGTTGTCGGCGTGGGCCCAGAAGCGCTCGAACAGCACCGCGCCCCGGGAGCCGAGGTTCTCGTGGAGATCCCACGCAGCGAGGATGTTGCAGGCGTTACCCACCGGGACCGTGGCGCCGGAATCGGTCGGCGCCATTCCGCCGGTAAACGAGCGGCACATTGAGACCAGCGCATTGCGGGTCAGCTCACCGGCGTACTGGCGATCGGAGAAGACCATGTTCTCCATGCTCTTGACGGTGAACCCCGGCGCCCCCTGGCCGTCGGTCCCGCTGACGCGGGCCTGGGTCATGATCAGCCCGATCCGGGTCCGCAGCGTCCGGGCTGTCCTCTCATCGCCGATGATGCGAGCGAAGCCGGTCAGCGGGTGATGGGGGTTAGACAGCCAGTAACTGTCGTTGGAGTTGGTCACGTAATCAGAACGGAACAGATGCGGAAGGTGCGAGGGTCCGAACAGCCCCGGCTCAATCGCGTCGGGGTCGCTGCCCCAGTTACACGCCGAGCGCGACCCGTCGAGCACCGGCAGACCGAGCAGTGAGAAGGTCGCGTTTCCGAGCGCGGTGTCACACTGCTTGGCCTTGGCGTCACTCACGTTGGGGACAGCGCCGATGTCGGCGTAGAGCGCGTTGCCCTGCTTGTCGGCAACGACCGTGTTGACCCAGGGGATGCCCTCATAGCGGTTGAGGATCGAGAGCATCTGCGGGGCCGACTTGGCGCGGTCGAAGTCAAAGAACGTGTTGAAGACGCGGAAGTTGTCGGCGTTGGCGTCGCCGAGCGCGTAGGCGGTGGTGACCGACCAGGGCAGCGGCACGCCCTCCAGCGAGTCGAACATGGGTCCGAAGCGGCTCGAGTACAGCGTCCGGGTCTGCGGCTTGAGGCTGCCGTCGGGCTGCCTGGCCTGCACGGTCACGGTCCGGCTGGTCATCCGCACGGGCTTTCCGTCGTAGAGATAGGTGGTCGGTTGACCGGGGACCAGAGTGAGCTGGAACGGGGTGAAGCGAAAGGCCGTTGACACCGTGTGGCTCCAGGCCATGGTCGCCGTGTGGCCGATCAGGACCAGGGGCACGCCATAGAGCGCCGCGCCCTCCACATCCATGCGGTGCGGCACATTGATCTGGGCCTGGTAGAAGCGCTCGGTACCGATCCAGGGAAAGTGCGGGTTGCCCAGCAGGAGGCCGTGGGAGTGATCGCGGGTGCCGGCGCGGCCGATGGCCACGGCGTTTGATCCGATCGCCCCGAGTCCGCCGGCCGGCAGGCTGTGGGCGAGCATGTCGGCGGTGCCCTGGGTCGAAAGCGGCAGCGGCAGCGGCAGCGACGGTGTCGGAGGCTGAGCGTGGGCGATCCCGTCGATCACCACGTCACCGCTGGCCAGCTCGATCAGCTGGTAGAAGCGCCGCCACACGTCGGCGTCGGTGATCGGCCGCACCCAGGCCTGGCCCCGGCAACGCGGATCGGGCACTCCGGCCGCTCCGCCCACGCGCTTGAGGTAGCGGTCATAGCCCTTGACGTAGCCGCTGACGAGTTGGTGGATCTCGGGCCGCGGGCCGAACGGGAAGGGGCGGGCCAGCAGCTTGCCGATCGTGCCCGAATCGATCACCTGCTTATAGAAGAAGTCGGAGTTCAGGTTGTTGACCGTCACGCCGTTGCCCCGCTGCTCGTACGTCCCGTCGGGGCCGAAGAAGCGCGACCGCTGCGCGTCGACGGTTACGTAGTCCTGGGCGATCGTGCAGATGTTGTCCTGCGCGAAGGCGTAGCCGTAGCCCTCACCGGCGCCCGCATAGGTGGTGGCGGTGATGTGGGGGATCCCATAGGCGGTTCGACGGATGACGACCGCTCCCGGGCGCGGATGCCCCTGCGCCAAGCTGTCTCGATGACGCTTGTGGTGGTGCGCCGCGTGCGAGGCTAACGCGAGTGCCGTCGGCGGCGCCGCCAAGCACGCCACGGCCAGCAGGCCCGGCAGCGCCAGGCGCCCCAGCTTGCCAGGACCGCGCAAACGTTCTTTCCAGCTTCTCATCGGCGGGGCGCCTCTCCTAGCACCAGGGCGCGCAGGCTACCAGCGCCAGACGTGAGCGCTTTCCGAGGCTAGCGGCAGTTGCCAATCCCAGACTGGTACCATTATGGTATGAGCAAGCAAATCGCCGTTCGGCTGTCAGACGATCTCGTGGAGTTCGTCGACGACGTGGTGGGCAGCGGCGCACAGCGCAGTCGTGCGGCGGTCGTGGCTCGGGCGCTTGAGCGGGAGCGCCGCCGCATGGTCGCTGCGCGTGATGCTGAGATCCTCGCGGCAACAGGCCCAGACCCTGAGCTAACCGGTCTGGCTGAGCACGCCGCCCAGATTCCGTCTGAGAGCTGATGCGTCCCATCCACCTGGCGCGACTGGACAAGTCACGCCCGGTGGTGGTGTTGACGCGCGAGCTTGTCCGGCCCCATCTGAGCACCGTGACTGTGGCGCCGATCACGACAACGATCCGTGGCCTCTCGACGGAGGTTTCCCTGGGGGCGCCGAACGGGCTCGAGGAGCGCTGCGTGATCGCGTGCGAGCACATCACGACGATTCCGGTGGCCGCGCTCGCTCACCAGGTGGGCCGCCTGCTCGAGGAGCAAGAGCGCGACCTGACCGACGCGATCCGGGCCGCGTTCGACCTCGACTGATGCCCCCAACACTCGTGATGTGAATTGGCCCCGCGCAGCCGTATCGTGCATCTCGATTCACATGAGTGCGCGGAGAGCGACCGCCGAGCCGATCGCCACCGGACCCTGCCAATGCACTCGTCAAAGGAGGACGTCCATGTCGAGCGATGCGAGCGAGCCGGTCACGCCGGTCCCTGAGCACCTTCACACCGTCACGCCACGGTTGGTGGTCAGCGACGGCGCCGCGGCGATCGAGTTCTACGCCAGCGCGTTTGGAGCCCAACAGCTCGGGGAGAGATTCACCGGACCCGATGGCGAAGTGATCCATGCCGAGGTACGGATTGGCGACTCGGTAGTGATGATCACCGAGGAGGCCGGCGACGGCGCTGTCGCCAAATCACCCCCGTCGCTCGGCGGAGTCGTCAGCGCGATTATGGCGACGTACTGGGAGGACGTGGACGCCGCCTGGGAGCGTGCCGTTGCCGCGGGGGCCGAGATCGTCTTCCCCCTGGAGAATCAGTTCTATGGGGAGCGCGGCGGCCGCCTTCGCGACCCCTACGGCCAACAGTGGATGTTCAGCCAACGCATCGAGCACGTTTCGCCCGAGGAGATGGAGAGTCGGGCGGCCAGGTTCTTCGCGTCCAGCTAGCGGAGACGTCCCCCGGAGCGCAGCTCGCCGGTCTGATAACTAAGCGCACTGGCCGACTTGTGCGACGTCACGACCAGCTTTAGGTGCATGATGCGCGTGGTCCTGGTCGCTGGTTTGGCGCTCGCGCTGAGAACAGCGACGGCGGAAATGGTCAGGGCAGCAAGGCTGGCGGCCACGAAGAGGCGACGCATGAGATCTC
>JALYZQ010000130.1 GCA_030948805.1 Actinomycetota bacterium
AACGTCGCCGGCCTGGGCGGGTTCTCCGGTCGCGAGAGCTCGATCAGTGCGCGCTGGCTGGCCATGGAAGTTCGGGCCCGACGCCTGCGCTGGATCGTGATCGACCGCGGTCGGGGTCCGGGGGCCCCCGGTGACACGCGCACGGGTAGCCGGGCCACCATGGCGGTGGCGAGCCGGGTCTGCCGGCAAGTTACCCTCGGTGGATCGAGCCGCGCCCAGCACTCCACGATCTACGACTGCCGCGGCCGCGCTGCAGCGATTCTGGCTGCCGCGGGACGATCATGAGCAGACTCGCCCGTGTGGCGGCCACCCACCCCCGCTGGCTGCGAGTCAGCCTGCTGGCCGGGGCTCTGAGCCTGTTCACGGCGGCGCCCGCCGTCGCCGACAGCGTGCAGAGCTCCAACTGGGCCGGCTACGCCACGCACCGCTCCGGGGTCCGCTTCACCCGCGTGGTGGGCACCTGGCGTCAGCCCACGGCGCGGTGCGTGGCCGGGAGTCCCTCCTTCTCGTCGGTCTGGGTGGGCATCGGCGGCTTCAGCATCAACTCCCAGGCCCTGGAGCAGATCGGCAGCGAGGTGGACTGCACGTCCAGCGGCCGGATGGTGTCAAGCGCCTGGTATGAGCTGGTGCCGGCAGCCTCACGGACGATCCACGGCATGACCGTGGCTCCGGGCGACGAGCTCACGGCGTCGGTGATCGTCATCGGTCACCGGGTGCGGATGCAGTTGCGCGATCTCACGCGCCGAACCTCGTTCACCCGGACGCTCCACGCCGGCCTGGTCGATTCCAGCTCTGCCGAGTGGATCGTCGAGGCGCCGTCAGAGTGCGCCGGGGCCGGTCAGTGCCAGACGCTGGATCTGGCCAACTTCGGCTCGGCGACCTTCGCCCGGGCCGCCGCCACCCCCGCCGTCGGTCGCACCGGGAGCATCTCGGACCGCCGCTGGAGGTCGACCCGGATCACGCTGGCCACGGGACAGCGACACTTCATCGGCAGCGCGGCCGGCGGGGCCCAGGCCTCCCCGTCAGGGCTGTCGTCCCGAGGCCACTCGTTCACGGTCAGGTATCGGGCCTCCTCCAGCGTGGCGTCGAAGTCGCGCCGACTGCGCCGGAGCGCCGTCTACGCTTCCGCCCGGGTACGACCGGGTGGTTCCCGGGTGCGACCGGGTGGCGCCCGGCTGCGCTAGCCCGGCGCGCCTCCTACATCTGTATTAGCCGACGCCTACGGGACTCTTGCCCGGCGCCGCCAGGCTTGATGCCATGACGACGAGCGCCGCGCCTCATCTGTTCTGGATCACCAGCCGGGCCGCCGGCATCGTGACTCTGGTGCTGGCCAGCCTGGCCGTCTCAGTCGGCCTGCTGATGAGCACCAAGCGGCTGCGCCGGCGCGGCCCTGACCTACTCGCCGCCCATGAGGTCCTGGCTCTGGCCACGATCGTGGCCCTGGCTGTGCACGGTCTCGCCCTGGTGGGGGACAAGTACCTGCATCCCTCCCTGCTGGATGTCACAGTCCCGTTCGTGGGGGCCTACAAGACGGCGTGGACCTCGATCGGGATCATCGGCGGCTGGGGGCTGGTGCTGCTTGGCCTCTCCTACTATGCCCGGCGACGAATTGGTGTCGCCCGCTGGCGCGAGTTGCACCGTCTGACCGCCGCCATGTGGCTGGCCGGACTGGTCCACTCCCTGGGCGAGGGCACCGATGCCGGGCAGGTGTGGTTCTTGGCCATGGTCGGGGTGGTCGTCGTGCCCGCCCTGGTGCTCCTGGGCACCCGCTGGCTGCGTCGGACTCCCGCCCCGCCCCGGGCGTGGGTCTCAGAGCCCCGGGGGGTGCCGGGCCACGAAACCCCCGAACTCCCCGCCGCCCTGGGCCCAGCGCGTCCCACCTGAAGACAGGGCCACGGTGTCAAAGCGCCACCCGGCCACAGCCATCCAGACGTGTCCGGCATTGGCGTAGATCGTGATCCAGCGTCCCGGCCCAGGAGCTCCGTAGCCTTCGAAGCCGCCCGACGCCATCGGTGAGCTGATCAGTCCCGCCGCCGCCAGCGCGTAGCTGACCGAACCCGAGCAGTCATACCCGCTGGCGCGAAAGCCCCCGTGGCCTCCGCCCCAGACATAGGGCAGCGTGGCGATCGCGTTAGCGGCCGCGATCACCTGGGCGACGGCGGCTGGCGCGCCCGGAGGCGCCTGCACCATGCCGCCCGTGTTGACGGCTACGCCGCCCACGCCCGCGTTTCCCGTCGCCGCGGCGCGTGCCGCCTGCGCGGCGGCACGCCGCTCCAAGGTCGCGAGGTGGTCGCGCAGGGCGTGGTAGTGCGCGCTGACTCGTGAGCGGGTGGCCTGCTCGCGCAGCTGCCGTGAAAGCAGGGCCGACTGCAGGGCGGCGGCCTGATTACGACGCACGAGGATCTGCTCGGCCAGGGCGCGGTCCTGCGCCTCCAGCCGGGCCAGTCGATTGGCTTCGCGGGACACCGCGGCCCGGGCCGACCGGGTCAGCCCCACGATCTCGGCGTCCTGCCGCGCGACCCGAGCCATGAAGCTGACCTGCTCGAGCAGAGTCCCGAAGCCGTGGGACCTGAGGATCACGGTCATGAGGTCGGGCTGACCGTCCTCGTAGCTGGCGCGCAGGTTGGCCGCCAGCGCCCGGGTGGCCAGCTGCAGCCGGTTCTCCAGAGCCACCAGGTGGTCACGCGCGGCCAGCAGCTGGGTCTGGACCCCGCGCAACTGATCGATGCGTCGATTGAGGTCGGTCTGGATTGCCGCCAGCCGGGCGCGGGCTTGGCCGAGCCCGGCCGTGGTAGAGGCGATCTGCTGGGAGTCAGCGGCGATCTGCGCCTGCAGTGAGGAGGCCGCCGATCGCGTAGACGTGATCTGACCCTGAAGGTCTCCGGAGCTGGACGGGGTCAGTCCGGTGCAGAAAAGGGCGACCATGACCGCCAGCAGGGCAGGTAGGCGCAGGCACCAGGGGTTGCGGGGGACTGAGAGCATGGATTGCAGAGCAGACGTCAACGCCACGGCCACAGCCGCGCGGCAAGGAGGGTCAGACCAGGCGTCTGGAGGTGGCGCATGGCCTCAGAGCAACGGCGCTGGCGCACCCTAACACGGGCTCTCGCCACGTCATGGCTAACTCCTGCTCTGCAATAAATCCTGCAAATGAGCCATATTGCCGTCCGTCGCAGAGGTCGCCCGATCGGCCCTGGGCATCCTCCCGCCAGGCCCGCTCGGCGGCCTGGCCGGTGCCGCCCGCGGGCTCGGTAAGCTTCCCCGGCCGTGGCCACGGATGCGACCACCATTCCCCGCTTCGGGATTCCGCTCGCCCCTCCGCGTCCGCGGGTGCTCAGCGAATGGCTGTCTACAGCCGACGTGGATACCTGGCCGACCCCTCCGGCCGGTCACGGGCGGCCGGTGATGCTGATCCCCGGCTTCCTGGCCGGCGATACGAGTCTCACCCGCATGGCGCGCTGGCTGCGCGACGGCGGCTTTGCCCTCGCCCGGAGCGGGATCAGCTGGAACACCGGCTGCATGCAGGAGACAGTGCAGCGCCTGGAGGATCGCCTGGAGCGCGCAGTGGCCGAAACCGGTCAGCCGGCGCTGCTCGTCGGCCAGAGCCGCGGCGGGAGCATCGGCCGGGCGCTCGCCGTCCTGCGTCCCGAGCTCGTGGCCACACTGGTCACCCTGGGCTCGCCGGTGCTCGACCAGCTGGCCGTCAAGCCCCGAGTGTGGCCGTCGATCGCCACCGTTGGGGTGTTGGGCTCGCTGGGGGTGCCGGGCATGTTCTCGCTGCGCTGCCTGCGCGGCGAGTGCTGCTCGCTGGTCAACGACGCGGTCACTGCTCCGTTCCCCGACTCGGTCCGGTTTCTCTCCTTCTACTCCCGCAGCGATGAGGTAGTGCGCTGGGAGGCATGCCTGGATCCGGCCGCCGTCCACATCGAGGTGCAGGCCAGCCACATCGGCATGGGCATGGACCGCCGCGTGTGGACCGAGCTGGCCGAGACGCTCACCCTCTGATCGGGCGGCCTCCCCGGCCGGCCTGCCCGGCGGACTCCGCGGCCAGCCTAGGCTCTAGGCCCGCGCCGCCGCCCGGGCCAGCTTCACCCGTGCGTTGCGATCCAGGGCCAGCTTGCGCAGTCGCACCGCCCGGGGGGTGACCTCGACGCACTCGTCGGCGCGCAGGAACTCCAGCGCCTGATCCAGCGAGAGCTCGCGCTTGGGGACCAGGCGCACCAGCTCATCCGCGGTCGAGGAGCGAATGTTGGTCAGGTGCTTCTCCTTGCAGGCGTTGACGTCAAGGTCCTCTGAGCGAGAGTTCTCACCCACGATCATGCCCTCGTAAACCTGGTCACCGGGCTCCACGAACAGGGTCCCCCGCTCCTGGAGATTGAAGAGGGCAAACGCAGCCACGTCCCCGCGCCGGTCAGAGACCAGGCTCCCCGTGGGCCGGGTGCGCAGGGTGCCGTGCCAGGGCTCCCAGCGATCGAACACGTGAGGCACGAGGCCGGTGCCGCGGGTCTCGGTGAGAAACTCGGTGCGAAAGCCGATCAGTCCCCGGGCGGGAACCAGATACTCCATCCGCACCCAGCCCGTGCCGTGGTTGACCATCTGCTCCAGGCGTCCTTTGCGCAGCGCCAGTAGCTGGGTGATCACCCCCACGTACTCCTCGGGGGCATCCACGCTCATCCGCTCCACCGGCTCATGCGCGCTTCCGTCGATCTCACGGGTGACGACCTGGGGCTTGCCCACGGTGAGCTCGAAGCCCTCACGTCGCATCAGCTCCACCAGTATGGCCAGCGCCAGCTCCCCCCGGCCCTGGACCTCCCACACCTCAGGCCGCTCGGTCTCCGTGATCCGCAGGGAGACGTTGCCGATCAGCTCCCGGTCCAGCCGGGCCTTGACCTGGCTGGCCGTGAGCAGGCTGCCGTCCTGGCCGGCCAGGGGCGAGCTGTTGATCCCGATCGTTACCGACAGCGAAGGCTCATCGACAGTGATGACCGGCAGCGGGCGAGGGTCATCGGCCTCGGCCAGCGTCTCGCCGATCGTGATCTCGGCGATGCCGGCGACCGAGATGATCTCCCCGGCCTGGGCCTCGGTGGCCTCCACCCGGTCCAGCGCTTCGGTCACGTACAGCTCCGAGATCCGGACCGCCTCCACACTGCCGTCGGCCCGGCACCAGGCGACCGTCTGGCCCCGGCGGATCTGACCCTGGCGGACGCGGCAGATGGCCAGCCGCCCCACGTAGGGGGAGGCGTCGAGGTTGGTCACATGGGCCTGTAGGGGGTGCTCGGGCTCGAACTGGGGGGCCGGCACGTGCTCGACGAGAAGGTCGAGCAGCGGCTGCAGGTTGGTGCCCTCGATACGGGGATCCAGTGACGCGCGGCCCGCCTTGGCGTTGCAGTAGACGATCGGAAACTCGATCTGCTCCTCATCGGCGTCGAGATCCAGGAACAGCTCGTAGACATCGTCGACCACCTGGTTGATCCGCGCGTCCGGACGGTCGACCTTGTTGACGACCAGGATCACCGGCAAGCGGCGCTCCAATGCCTTGCGCAGCACGAAGCGCGTTTGGGGCAGCGGACCTTCGCTGGCGTCCACCAGCAGCAGCACGCCATCGACCATCGTCAGGCCGCGCTCCACCTCGCCGCCGAAGTCGGCGTGGCCTGGCGTGTCGACGATGTTGAGCTTCACGTCGCCGTAACGCACCGCGGTGTTCTTGGCCAGGATCGTGATGCCCTTCTCGCGCTCGAGGTCCATCGAGTCCAGCACGCGCTCGGCCACGGTCTGGCCGGTGCGGAAAGCGCCGGACTGCCACAGCAGGGCATCGACCAGCGTCGTCTTGCCGTGATCGACGTGGGCGATGATGGCCAGGTTGCGGATGTCAGAGCGGACGGCCACGGGAGGGGCGAGGTTAGAAGGTGCGCAGCCGCCGTCCAGGCGGGGGTTCACATCTACTGCACATTCACCTCAGACCAAGATCTAGTATGGGGCGTGATGCGTGACCTGCGCGATCCGCGGGAGGCTGAGCGACTTAAGACCGTAGCCCCCGAGGCGTTTCACACCCGGCGTGACTTTCTCAAGCGCACCGCGGTGACCGCCGGACTGACCGCGGGCATGGGGCTGGTCCTGGACCCCGACACGTTGGTCGCCGAAGCCGCCCGCCGTCAGCGCAGGGTACGGATCCCCTCACCGCGCAACCTCCCCATCGACACCTTCGTGGTGTTGATGATGGAGAACCGGTCCTTTGACCACTACCTCGGATGGCTGCCGGGGGCCGACGGGCGCCAGGCCGGCCTGGAGTTCACCGATCCCACCGGGCACAGGTTCGGCACCCATCGTCTGCGAACCGACTTTCAGGGCTGCGCCTTCCTGGACCCCGATCACTCCTGGAAGGGCGGACGCACTGAGCTCGACGGCGGCCGCATGGACGGCTTTCTCAAGGCCGCTTCAGACCTCTTCTCGATCGGCTATTACACGCAGCACGACCTGCCGTTCACGCCCCACGTGGCCCGGGCCTTCACGGCCTTTGACCGCTTCTTCTGCTCGCTTCTCTCCTCCACCTACCCCAACCGCGAGTACATGCACGCGGCTCAGTCCTATGGCAAGGCCGACAACAGCATGCCGTCGGGCAACGGCTTTCCCGACACCACGATCTTCGCCGCGTTGAGCAAGGCGGGGGTCTCCAACCACTACTACTACACCGACATCCCGGTCTCGGCCCTGTGGGGGACACCCGGGCTTTCGCGCTCCAGCCAGGTCCAGAACTTCTATGAGCAGGCGGCGGCGGGAACCCTGCCCGCGCTTTCCTTCGTTGACCCGTCCTTCAACGGCGAGGACCAGGGCACCTCGGGCGATGAGCATCCCCACGGCGACGTGCGGGTCGGACAGGCCTTCGTGGCCGACATTGTCCACGCCTTCATGGAGTCCCCTCAGTACCGACGCGGCGCGCTGTTCATCGTCTATGACGAGTGGGGCGGGTTCTTCGACCACGTCGTCCCGCCCCGGGTGCCCGACCTGCGCACCAGCCGCGATCTCAACCGCGACTTCGGACAGATGGGCTTCCGCATCCCCGCGGTCGTCGTTTCTCCCTACGCTCGCCGCGGCCACGTCGACCACTCGACCTACGGCTTCGAGTCGATCCTCAAGATGATCCGCTACCGCTACGGGCTGCCGCCGCTCACCCCGCGCGACCTGTACACCAACAACATCGCCGCCGCCTTTGATTACGCGTCGCCCCACTTCACGCCTCCGGCCCTGCCGCACCCGGCGCATGTGATCTCCTCGGCCTGTAGCGGCTCGCTTCCGGTGGGCAGCGGCGGCGTGGGGATCGACGGGGGGTCAATCCTCGGCTCCCCGCTGCCGGTTCCGCCACCCCCGGTGCTCAACCTCGAGCGCCGGGCCCGTCGACGCGCGGCCAAGCGCCCCAAGCCACATGACCTGCAGAACCTGGTCACCAGTGGCTATCTGGAACGGCTGGGCTTCGAATACAAGCCGGCCACTGCGGCCACCATGTTCCGCCATCCGTCCAAGCTCGGAATGCGTCCGTGAAACGCCGCGCCGCGGCGCTCGCGCTGCCGGCCGTGCTCCTGGCCACGCCCAGCGCGACAGCCGTCGCCGACAGCTTCAGCCCGGTGACCATGTCGGTCTCCGTGATTCCGATCGCCCGCCTGCGGGCGCCACTGCGGGTCAAGGTGTCGGTGAAGGCCGACCCGGGCGTGCTGGATACGTCTGAGGGCCAACTGCGGGTGCAGGTCAAGCTGGCCGTCGAGTGCGGAGGCAGCTACCAGACCACGCCCGGCGTGAGCCTGGTCAACGCGCCGCTGAAGCCCCAGCCGACGGTCGGCAAGCCCTACTCGGGCGGGGCCCGCGGCGCGGGGCGCCCGACGGCCTACGGCACACGGACCGTGTGCGCCTTCCTGGAGGATCCGGCCAGTGATCGTGTCTACGCCAACGACCAGTCGCTGTCGGTGAGCGTCACGCGGGCGTGCACGGTGGCCGGACGCCGCTATGACGCTGCGCGACGCGCCCTGCATCGAGCCCAGCGCCAGCTGCGTCGCGCCCACGCCGGTGCCCCCCGACGCCAGGCCCGGCGGCTGGTCGCTTGA
>JALYZQ010000154.1 GCA_030948805.1 Actinomycetota bacterium
CTGGCCATCCAGGCCCAGGACCCGCGCGGAGCCCGCCTGGCCGTGCGCGCTCGGTCCACCGGGGTCAGCGCCGCCGACATCAACCGTGAGCTGAGCGAGCGGCGCACCCTGCTGATCACTTGGCTGAACCGCGGCACGCTGCATCTGATTCGCAGCGAGGACTACGGCTGGCTGCATCCCCTGCTCACCCCTGCTCTGCACACCTCCAGCCTGACTCGGCTGCGCCAGAACGGGATCGACGCCGGGGCCGCCCAGCGCGGCGTGGGGGTGATCGCCCGTGCCCTGGCCGCCGAGGGTCCGCTTACCCGCCATGACCTGCGCGAGCGGCTGCGCCGCGCCGGCCTGCCCACCGCGGGCCAAGCGCTGGTCCACCTGCTGTTTCGGGCCACCCTGGAGGGCGTCTGCGTCCGCGGACCGATGGTCGGCTCCGAGCACGCCTACGTGCGAGTGGCCGACTGGCTCGGGCCGGTCCGCTCCGTCGGGCGAGACCGTGCGCTGGCCGAGCTCAGCCGCCGGTATCTGGCCGGCCATGGGCCCGCCGCCGACGCCGACCTGGCGCGCTGGGCGGGTTTGTCCCTACGCGACGCCCGCGCCGGGCTGCGGGCGATCGGCGCTGAGCTGCACACGAGGCGGGATGGGCTGGTCGATCTGGCCAAGCGCCCGCGTGCCGCTCCCCTGCGCCCGCTCCGCCTGCTCGGTGCCTTTGAGCCTGTGCTCATGGGATGGCGCTCGCGCCGGGACGTGCTCGGCGACGACGAGCCGGTGATCATCAGCGGCGGCATCTTTCGCAGCTTCGCGCTCGACGGCGGGCGGGCGGTGGCCGGCTGGCGCCTGAAGGGCCGGAAGATCCAGGTTGAGCCCTTTGCCACGGCTCCCCCGCTCGATGCGCTCGCCCTCGAGCGCGAGGGCGAGGCGGTGACGCGGTTCCTGGGGCTGGGCGAGCCGGCCTGAGCGGCCCTGGGGCTGGCCTAGCCGGTCTGGACCGCGCCGCCGGTCCGCGCCTCCCCGGCGCGGAGCAGACGGTCGCGCAGCTCGGCCTCGAGCTCGGGGGGCGGGTCAAAGCCCTCAATTCCGGGCAGCTCGTCAATGCCGTCCAGTCCGAACAGGCGCAGGAACAGCTCGGTGGTTCGGTACAGGACCGCGCCGAACGGCGACCGGCCGCTCTCTTCGATCATCCCGCGCTCGAGCAGGGTCATCGCGGCCGATTCGGCGCTGACGCCGCGGATCCTCGCGATCTCAGGCCTCGAGACGGGCTGGAGGTAGGCCACGATGGCCAGGGTCTCGGCCTGGGCCGGAGTCAGCGGCGGAGTCCGCGGGCGGGCCAAGAGCCGTCGAGCTGCGGTCTCGGTCTCAGGGTGGGTGCTGAGCATGAAGCCGCCGGCCACCCGACGCACGACCAGCCCACGACGCTCGAAGTCGTAGTGCTCGCGCAGGCTCTCGAGCGCGCTCATGACCTCGTGCAGCTCGACGCCGGCGGCGTCGGCCAGCGCTTCGGGCGCCGCCGGCTCTGAGCTGAGAAAAAGCAGGGCCTCGACGGTGCGCTGCAGTTCGGCGGCCGCGCTCATGCGGTCAGCTTTCGTGGGCCTGACCTAGCCGCGTCAGAAGCCAGGGTGCTGACCGTGATCTCCGCGAACGGCTCGGTCTGCTCCCAGGTGGCCTCCCCCTGCTTGTAGAGCTCGAGCAGGGCGTACAGCGTCACGGCCACGGTCACGCGATCGGCGTTGGCTACGGCCTCTGTGAAGGTGAAGCGCCCGCGGGCGAGCAGGCGGCGCAGGTGCCCGAGACGCTCAGCCACGGTGACCTTGGCCACCGTCACGTGGCGCAGGTCGACCGGGGGCGGGATCACGAGCAGGTTGTCGATGGCTCGCGTGAGCGCGCCTGGGTCATACACCGCTCTGGCCTGAGTGAGCGTGGCCTTGCGCAGGTGGGGCGGCGGCGGCGCGGAGCGGAAGCGAAAGCCCTCCTCGGCGGCCAGGCGATCGCGCAGGTAGGCCGCGGCAGCCCGGTAGCGATGAGCGTCGAGCAACCTGACCAGCAGCTCCTCGGCCGCCTCGCCGGGGTCCAGCTCGATCTCCTCCAGCTCCTCTCCCGGAAGCAGCAGGCGCGATTTGAGCTCCAGCAGCGCCGCGATCAAGACCAGGAACTCAGTCGCCGCCTCCAGATCCAGCTCTCCCCGCCGTTCGAGGTGGTCGATGTAGGTGACGACCACGTTGGCCAGGTCGACCTCCAGCAGATCCACCTCGTCGCGCAGGATGAGCGTCAGCAGCAGGTCAAACGGCCCCGCGAAGACGTCCAGGTCGAGCTCCAGGTCCACGAGCGCCACGCTGCAACCCTACCCTCGCGGCCGGACCGTTCCTACCCCCATCGCGAGACGGACGTCAGCCAGCGTTTGCGAGCACATGGCCCGTGCCCGATCGGCCCCCGTGGCCAGGATCGCCTCCAGCCCCGGCTCATCGGAGCGCAGCGTCTGATAGCGCTCACGGACCGGCGCCAGGTAGTCGGTCACCGCGGTGGCCACGGCGGTCTTGAACTCCCCGTAGCGCGCGCTCTGGAACTCTCGTTCCACATCCTCGGGGGTGCGTCCGCCGACCGCGGCCAGGATCTCGATCAGGTTGGAGATGCCCGCCTTGTCAGGACCGCGGCGCACCTCGCTGCCCGAATCGGTGACCGATGAGCGAAGCTTCTTGGCGATCGCCTCGGGCTCATCGAGCACGTAGACCGTGCCCTGAGCGCTGGAGCCAGTGGTCGACATCTTGCGCCCCGGTTCCTGCAGATCCATGATCCGCGCACCCACGGCGGGGATGCGCGCCTCGGGAAGCACGAGCGTGTCGCCGTAGCGCGCGTTGAAGCGGGCGGCGATGTCACGCATCAGCTCCACGTGCTGACGCTGGTCGTCTCCGACCGGGACGTCGGTGGCCCGGTAGCCGAGCACGTCGGCCGCCATCAGCACGGGGTAGGTGAACAACCCGGCTGAGACCAGCTCGCGCTGGGCTCCGGCCTTGTCCTTGAACTGGTGCATGCGGTTGAGATCCCCGAACGAGGTCACGCTGGACAGCAGCCAGGTCAGCTCAGAGTGCTCCAGCACATCGCTCTGGCGAAAGAACACGCAGCGCCCGGGGTCCAGGCCGGCCGCCAGCAGCGTGGCCGCGGTGTCATAGACCGACCCGCGCAGGGCGGAGGGCTCATAGGCCACCGTGGTGGCGTGCAGATCGACGATGCAGTAGATGGCCTCGCCGTCATCCTGACCGGCCACGTACTGGGTTATGGCGCCGATGTAGTTGCCCAGGTGCTTGCGGCCGGTCGGCTGTATGCCGGAGAAGATGCGCACCGCGCAGAGGCTAATCGCTTGCCCCGAATACCCGATCTCGTCCGGCACAGCAGTGGACCAAAATCGACCTCGATCGCTCGGACTGGGGCCGGTGGGGAGGATTGTGCGCCTCATAGGCGCCTGGCGTCACAACCCCCAGTACCGGTGCGCGATCGAGGTTGATTGTGGTCCTGGCGGCCTGGCCGTCTGTCAGGCGACAGGTGGCTAGCGAGCCAGGACGCGCGTCCGCGGGTCACTGGGCGCCGCTGGACGGTCGGCGACGCCGGCCCGGGAACGAGCCAGCAGCCAGGCCGCGACCACCCCGGCCGCGGCTCCGCAGGCGTGGCCCTGCCAGGAGATCCCGCGCTGGGGCACGAGGCTCGAGAGCAGGGCTCCCCCCCACACGACCCCTACGACCACGCCGGTCAGCATCTCCAGCCAGCTGCGATTGAACAGGCCGCGGGTCAGCAGATAGGCGGCGTAGCCGAAGACCACGCCGCTGGCGCCGACGGTGTCTGTCCCGGCGGGGGCGATCAACCACGTGCCCAGGCCGCCGAGCACGATCACGATGAGCGTCACCAGGGCCAGCCGGGCGGCGCCGCGCAGGGCGATGATCACCCCCATGAACACGAACGGGATGGTGTTGTCGATCAGGTGCGCGAAGCTCAGATGCAGAAACGGCGCGGTGGCGATACCCCACAGATGACCGACATTGCGCGGGTAGATGCCATCCGTGTCTGACAGCCCGTTGTGGTCGACCGTGTTGATGATCTCCAGCAGCCACATCACCGCGACTATGGCCGTCAGCAGGGCCAGGCCCTGCACCCAGGGACGGCGTTGGCTGACCTTCTGAACACTCACAGCACCAAGCATGCCAGGTCACGCTGGCTCCTTGCCCAACTCTTATACGCCGCGTGCGCGGCTCAGCCCAGAATGCTGTGGGCGACGGCCAGCGCGACCTCGGCGCGCTGGCCCAGCGCGTCAGCGAGCACGAACTCCGTCGGCGTGTGGGCACCCCCGCCCCGGGGGCCCAGTCCGTCGACGGTCAAGGGGACCTCGGCGGCGAGGTGACTGGCGTCACTGGCCCCACCGCGTGCGACGCCGAGGATCGGTCGACCGAGCCGTTCTGAGGCCTCGCTCAACAGGCCAGCTGTGGCCCCCTCGGAGTCCATGCCGGGCCACTTTCGCTGCATCCGAGCCTCCAGACGCACCCCGTTGAGCTCTGACTCGACGCAGGCCAGGACGTCATCGAAGGCGCTGAGCTCCCGTGCCCGGAGATCGAAGATCAGCTCTCCGGCGGCGGGCACGATGTTGAAGGCTTGTCCCGAGCGCATCACGGTGGGCACCACGCTCAGGTTCTGCCCGCCGCCGGGATCGTGCAGCGCAGCGACCGCCTGGGCAGTCTGGGCCAGGGCCAGCAGCGCGTTGCGGCCCTGGTCAGGAGCGCTGCCCGAGTGTGCCGCCACCCCGCGGGCGAGCACCCTGAGCGTGCCGGCGGCCTTGCGCCGCACCACCACGCCTTCCTCACCGGCGCGCGTGCGCTCACCGGCCTCAAAGCACAGGCAGGCGTCAAAACCGGCGAAGCGCGCGACGTGGGCGAACGGGGCTACCCGCCACTCCTCGTCGCAGACCAGGAGCACGCAGAGCTCGGAAAAGGTCTCGGGCCGGCGGGCCAGGGCCCGGGCGACGCCGAGGGCGAGGATGACGCCGCCCTTCATGTCGGCTGTTCCGGTCCCGTAGAGGCGCTCTGTTTCCCGGCGCAGCGGCTGATGGTCCTGGTGGCCGATGACGGTGTCGACGTGTCCCAGGAGCACCATCCGGGGCTCGCCGGTGCCGCTGACGGTCGCCAGCAGATCAGGGGCGCTGGCCGCAGTGGAACACGGCGGACGCTGCACGCGGGCGCCCTCGGGCAGCAGCGAGGTGCACAGAGCCAGGCACTGCTCGGCTCCATCGACATCCCCCGAGGGGGAAGAGATGGCCACCAACGCCTCCAGCTCCGCCTCCGCCCGGGCGGTGATCTCCGCCGCCTCAGCGGCGATCTCCCGATCCGTGACGGCCCTCAAGCCGCGCTCGCAGCGAAGTTCAGGTGTCGCATCCTGCGCAGCAGCCTACGACGTGTAATTTCCCACCGGCGGGGAATAAGCTCTCCCCCGCCTGCATCCGCAAGTTGGGGAAGGAGATCCATGTCCACGATCGATGCCTCGGGCGCTCCGCGCCCGACCTCGGGCACCGCGCGCCCGGCTCCGGCGCGCCTGGCCCGTGGTGTGCTCTCGGATTTCGACATCGCCGCGGCCACGCTGGCCAACATCGCCCCGGCGATGAGCTTCTTCTTCGGCTTTGCCCTGCTCGTGACCACGGCCGGAATCGCCGCGCCCCTGACCGTCCTCGCGGCCATGATCGCCATCGCCCTGTTGGGCAACACGCTTAGTCAGTTCTCCCGCTCTCAGCCCTCGACCGGGTCCTTCGTGACCTTCATCGGTCGCTCCTTCGGCGGCTACGCGGCGGTGGTCACGGCAGTGGTCCTGTGCGCGGGCTACATCCTTGCCGTGGCCAGCGTGGTCGCCATCTCCGGGGGCTTTACCCACATCATCCTCCAGCACTATCTGAGCGTCGACATCCCCTGGCAGATCCTCACTCTGCTGCTGACCGGCGGCGCGCTGGTTCTGATCGTCGGTGGGGCCAAGCCCTCGACCAAGGTCGCCGCCGTGTTCTTCGCCTTCGAGCTGACGCTGCTGCTCGTGGTCGCGGTGGCGCTGCTGGTCAAGCACTCGGGCCAGATCAGCCTCAAGCCATTTGACCCCGGCAACCTGCAGGGCGGCTTCTCCGGGTTGTCACTGGGGTTCCCGCTGGCCGTGTACCTGTTCGTGGGCTGGGAGAACTCAGCCGCGATGGCTGAGGAGAGCTCAGACCCGCGGGCCGGCGTGGGCCGTGCGGTGTTCACCAGCGTGATCCTGGTGGGCATCACTTACGTGTTCCTGTCCTACGCCACCGTGATCGGCTTCAACAGCAAGCTCTCAGCCCTCACCGGGGCGACGATCCCGTTCGTGACCGCGGCCAGCGGGATCTCGGGCGTGCTGCTGTTCTTCGCCTACATGGCCGGCTTCACCTCGATCTTCTCGAGCCTGATCGCAGCCACCAACTCCCAGGCTCGGATCATCTTCAGCTCCGGGCGCGAGGGGCTCCTGCCGTCGGTGACGGCGCGGCTGACCGAGAAGGGCAAGACGCCCTGGGTGGCCTTCGTCGTCTTCCTCGGGCTGGCGCTCGGCTTGAGCTACGTGTTCGGCTGGAACACCGATCCGGTCGTCTTCTTCGGGGAGATCGCCACGCTGGGGACGATCCTCATCGCGCTGACCTATCTGGTAGCCAACCTCGCCCTGCCGGTCTACTTTCGCCGCTACCACCCCGAGCGCTTCTCCCCCCTGCTGCACCTGGTGCTGCCTCTGCTGGGGGCGGCGGCGATCGCCTATCCGCTGTACGAGCTGATCAAGCCCGGACAGCCGGCGCCCTTCAGCCACTACCCGCTCATCGCCCTGGGCGTGGTCGTAGTCGCCGCTGTCTACGGCGCGATCGTCTACGCGCGCGACCGCACGCTGGGCGAGCGGGTGGGCTCCGTCGTGGCCGACGCCGACTAAGCCGGAAGGGACTCGCGCACGACGGGTCGCCGTGCAGCGCCGGCTTCGTCCAGGCGCCGCACCGGGGTGGTGTATGGGGCGTTGCGCGCGACGTCAGGATCCTCGCGGGCCTCGCGCAGGATCTCGGCCACCACGGCGGCGAAGCGGTCAAGGGTCTCCCGCGTCTCGGTCTCGGTCGGCTCGAGCAGGAGCGCCTCGTCGACCAGCAGCGGGAAATAGACGGTCGGCGGGTGCACGCCGTGGTCGAGCAGCCGCTTGGCCAGATCGAGGGTCTTGATGCCCGTCTCACGCTTCATCGGCGCGCCGGAGAGCACGAACTCGTGCATGCACAGCCGCTCGAAGGCGGGCGGCAGATCCTCGAGCACACCCTCGGCCCGCAGGCGGGCCAGCAGGTAGTTGGCGTTCAGCACCGCCACCTCAGAGACGTCGCGGACCCCGGCCGCGCCCAGCGAGCGGATGTAGGCGTAGGAGCGGACAAACACGCCGAAGTTGCCCTGAAAGCCGCGCAGGCGCCCGATCGACTGCGGACGGTCGTAGTCCAGCTCATAGCGCGCCTCAGCGTCGCCGTCGGCGCGCCGCACGACCTGGGGACGGGGCAGGAAGGGCTCAATGCGGTCTGAGACGGCGATCGGGCCGGCCCCGGGACCGCCACCGCCGTGGGGCTGGGTGAAGGACTTGTGCAGATTGAAGTGCACGATGTCGAAGCCCATGTCCCCGGGGCGGCAGATGCCCATGATCGCGTTGAGGTTGGCCCCGTCGTAGTACAGGGTGGCCCCTACCTCGTGCACGAGCGCGGCGATCTCCTCGATCTGGGGCTCGAACAGGCCCAGCGTCGAGGGATTGGTGAGCATCAGGCAGGCCACGTCGGTGTCGGCCTTGGCCCGCAGGTCGTCCAGGTCGACATTGCCGTCGGAGTCGGTACCGACCTTGACCACCTCATATCCCGCCATCGTCACCGTGGCCGGGTTGGTGCCGTGGGCCGTGTCGGGCGTCAGGACCTTGGTCCGCTGCTCACCGCGCGCCTCGTGGTAGGCCCGGGTCAGCAGCACGCCGGCCAGCTCGCCGTGCGAACCGGCTGAGGGCTGCAGCGAGACGTGCGGCAGCCCGGCTATTTCCGATAGCGCGTCCTGCAGTCGCCACATCAGCTCCAGCGCACCCTGCGCACGCTCGGGGCGCTGCAGAGGGTGCAGCTTGGCGTGTCCGGGCAGCGCCGCCACCCGCTCGTGCAGCTTGGGGTTGTGCTTCATCGTGCAGGAGCCCAGCGGATAGAAGCCGGTGTCGAGGTCGAAGTTGCGCTTGGACAGGCGGTTGTAGTGGCGCACGATCTCGGGCTCTGAGACCTCGGGCAGGCGCGGGGCGCTCGCGCGCCGCAGGCCCGGGGCCAGCAGCTCATCGAGCGGGCGCTCGGGCACGTCGAGCTCAGGAGCCACGAACGCCCGCCGTCCCGGCTGGGAGCGCTGGAAGATCGTCAGCTCGTCATCGGCGGCAGCAATCATGCCCCCACCTCCTGCAGGGTGCGCCCGCGCTCAGCGGCCACGGCTTGGCCGAGAACCTCGACCAGCCGGTCGATCTCAGCCCGGGTCCGACGCTCGGTGATCGCCACCAGCAGGCCGTTCTCGTACTCGGGGTAATCGTCGCCGAGCGCGAAGCCCGGGTTGATGCCACGGTCCAGGCAGCGGGCGACAACGGCACCCACGGGCGCATCAAGATTGATTGCGAACTCGCGCACGACGGGCTGCTCGTGCGTCAGGGCCACTCCGTCGAGCTCGGCCAGACGCTCACGGGCGTAGGCCGTTCGCTGCAGCATCAGCTCGGCCAGCTCCACGATCCCCCGCCGGCCCAGCCAGCTCAGGTAGATCACACCGGCCAGGGCATTCAAGGCCTGGGCCGTGCAGATGTTGGAAGTCGCCTTCTCTCGCCGGATGTGCTGCTCACGCGTCTGGAGCGTGAGGACGAAGCCGCGCTTGCCGTCGACATCGCGTGTCTCCCCGGCAATCCGCCCCGGGATCCGGCGCAGGAGCGCCTCCGTCGCGGCAAAGAAGCCGAACGATGGGCCACCGAAGTCCAGACGATTGCCCAGGGTCTGGCCTTCGCCCACGGCGATGTCCACCCCGCACTCACCCGGACTGCGCAACAGGCCCAGGGGCAGGGGGTCACAGGAGCAGATGCTCAGCGCGCCGACCGCGTGGGCAGCGCTGGTCAGAGCCTCTAGATCCTCCACGGCGCCGAGGAAGTTCGGCTGGGCCGTGATCACCGCACTGACGTCCTGATCGAGCTCGGGCAGCGCGGTGACCCCATCCTCGAGCTGAGCCTCCACCACCTCCATCCCCCAGGCATGGGCATGGGTGCGCAGGGTCTCCCGCGCGTGGGGATGAACCCCGCGGGAGACGATGAACTTCTGGCGTCCGTTGGCGTGCTTGGCCACGTAGCCGGCCGCGGCCACCGCGCTCGGCCCCTCGTAGACCGACGCGTTTGACACGGGCAGCCCGGTCAGCTCGCAGATCGCCGTCTGGTACTCGAACATCGCCTGCAGGGTGCCCTGGGAGACCTCGGGCTGGTAGGGCGTGTAGGGAGTCAGGAACTCTGAGCGGCTGGTGATCGAATCGACCAGAGCCGGGACATAGTGGTCGTACATGCCGGCCCCCAGAAACGAGACCTCGTCCTCGGTGCTGGCGTTGCGCGCGGCTAGGGCGCGCAGCTCGTCATAGACCTCCTGCTCTGAAAGCCCGGGGCCGAGGTTCAGGGGCGCGGAGAGACGCAGGCGCTCGGGGATGTCGGCGAACAGGGCCTCGATCGACTCAACGCCGATCGCCGCCAGCATCTGGGTACGGTCAGCTTCGGTGGCCGATGTGTACCGACTCATGACAGCGTGGCCTCGTAACCCGCGGAGTCCATCAGAGCCTCCTGCTCGGTGGGGTCAGACAGCTTCACCTTGACCAGCCAACCGTCCCCGTAGGGATCCTCGTTGATCGTCTCGGGCTTGTCACCGAGGGCCTCGTTGACGGCCACGATCTCCCCCGACAGTGGAGAGATGACGTCCGACACGGCCTTTACGGACTCGACCTCGGTATAGGGCGCGTCCTTGGCGATCTGGGTCCCCACGGCCGGCGGGTCGAAGAACACGACCTCCCCCAGGGAGTCCTGGGCAAACCAGGTGATCCCGAACGTCGCCTCCTCCCCGGAGATTCGCGCCCAATCGTGCTCGGGGTGGTAGAGAAGATCCTCGGGGTAGCTGGGGTCGGCGGGCACCTACGACTCCTTCTTGTATAGGGGCTTTGACTGCACGACGGCGGCGCGCTCAGTGCCCCGGACGTCGATCTTCAGGCTAGTACCCGGCGCGGCGCTCGCGGTCGGCACGTAGGCCATGCCGATCCCCCGTTGCAGCGAGGGTGAGAAGGTCCCGCTGGTCACCTCCCCGCCGCCGAGCACGGGATTGCCCGGCCGAGGAATCCCGGAGCCCTCGATCGTGAAGGCGGCCAGCTTGCACTCCGGGCCCGCGGCGCGGACGGCGGCCACGGCGTCGGCACCGATGAAGCCGGTCTGCTCCTTACAGCACCACCCCAGCCCGGCCTCGATCGGCCCGCGTTCAGGGCTCAGATCATTGCCGTAGAGGTGAAAGCAGACCTCCAGGCGCAGCGTGTCCCGAGCGCCCAGGCCGGCGGGCTTGGCCCCGGCCTGCAGCAGCGCATCCCAAACCGAGCCCGCGCGGGCGGGCTCGAGCAGCAGCTCGACCCCATCCTCACCCGTGTAGCCGGTCCCGCAGACCAGCATCGGCACGCCGGCTACGGTCAGGTCGATGCAGTGCATGCGCGGCGGCAGGAGCTTCTCGGTAAGTCCCGAGACAAGCTCTCGGGCCTGTGGGCCCTGGACGGCCAGCATCGCGAACTCGTCGCGGCAATCGATCACGTCGGCATCGAAGTCTCCGGCGTGGGCGCCAAACCAGGCCAGGTCGCGCTCGTGGTTGGCCGCGTTGGTGACCGTCAGGTAGTGGCATTCGGCCAGGCGGTAGGTGAACAGGTCATCGAGCACGCCGCCGTCCTCGCGGCACAGCAGGCTGTACTGGGCGCCCCCCTCGCTCAGCCGCCGCAGGTCGTTGGAGAGAAGTCGCTGCAGCAGGGCCTGGGCCTCGGGTCCGCGGGTCTCGATCTGGCCCATGTGCGAGACGTCGAACACACCCGCGGATTCGCGCACCGCGGCGTGCTCGGCCCGGATCCCCTCGTACTGGACCGGCATCTCCCAGCCGGCGAACCCGATCAGCCGGGCTCCCGCGGCCTCGTGGCGGTCGCGCAGGGGCGACTGTCTCAGGGCGGTGTCAGTCGGCGGCGGCACACGTCAAGGCTACCGCCCCCTCGGCCGGGCAGGCCGGGCACGCCGGTCCCCGCTCGGCCGGCCTCAGCGGTCCTTGAGGAACGACGGGATGTCGATCTCGTCGTCGGCGATCTCCAGCGAGGAGCGCTGGCGATCGTCCATCGTCACATCGCGGTCACGGCGTTCCCGGCGGGTGGTCTCCCGCGCTGTGCTCGGGCTGCGGTGGCCGTGGTCAAAGCCGGTGGCGATGACCGTAACGCGGACCTCGTCACCGAGGCTGTCATCGATCACCGCCCCGAAGATGATGTTGGAGTTGGAGTCCGCCGCGCTCTGGACGATCTCCGCAGCTTCGTTGACCTCAAACAGGCCCAGCTCATGGCCGCCGGTGATGTTGAGCAGGATCCCCATCGCCCCCTCGACCGATTCCTCAAGCAGGGGCGAGGAGATCGCGACCTTGGCCGCCTCCGCCGCCCGGTTCTCGCCCGCGGCGCTGCCGATCCCCATCAGGGCCGAGCCCGCGTCGTGCATGATCGTGCGCACGTCGGCGAAGTCGAGGTTGATCAGTCCGGGAATCGTGATCAGGTCGGTGATCCCCTGCACGCCCTGGCGCAGCACGTTGTCAGCCTCACGGAAGGCGTCGAGGATCGTGGTACGGCGCTCGACGATCGTCAGGAGCTTCTCGTTGGGGATCACGATCAGCGTGTCGACGTTGTCACGCAGCCGCTGGATCCCCTCGGTGGCCTGGCGGGCGCGCTGGGTGCCCTCGAAGGCGAACGGACGCGTGACCACGCCCACGGTCAGCGCACCGATCTCGTTCTTGGCGATCTCGGCGATCACCGGCGCCGCCCCGGTGCCGGTGCCACCACCCTCGCCGGCGGTCACGAACACCATGTCGGCGCCCTTCAGCGCCTCCTTGATCTCGTCGCGGGACTCAGCCGCGGCGCCGTGGCCCATCTCCGGATTAGAGCCCGCGCCCAGCCCCTTGGTCAGCTCATGGCCGATGTTGAGCTTGATGTCGGCATCGCACATGGCCAGCGCCTGCGCGTCGGTGTTGCAGGCCACGAACTCGACGCCCCGCAGGCCGGCATCGACCATCCGGTTGACGGCGTTGGTGCCGCCCCCGCCGACGCCTACGACCTTGATTACGGCCAGATAACTTCCGCTTTCCATGTGTCTTGTCCGAGCCTCGATGTAGGGTTGAGTGTTTCGGGAGTGAGCCCGCGAAACGAGCAGGCTGGCACGTTATGGCCTGCGAGCGCCACAAGTCAACGCGATCGCGCCGCCCGCAACGATCGTTGCAGAAGGAGGAACTCTCGATCCGGGACGGAGACTACTCCGCGCCGGGATATCAGGCTGAGGTTGAGGGTTAGCCTCCGCCCAAGCTCGACGCAGTGGTGTCCGATCCCGCCCCGGCCGCCGGACGGCTGGGGTCGGTGACGTCGACATACGGGGCGCTGACCGAGCCCGAGCTGGCCAGCACCTCGGTCACCGCCGCCCACTTGGCGCCGAGCTGACCCCCAGTCCCGAAGTACAGCGCAGGACCGGCGCGGAGCTGCACCGCCAGCCCGTGGGCGGGGCCGTCACTGACCTGGCTGACCTTGGCCAGCATCGGGTAGGGCGCCGCACCGAGCAGCCGGGCCTCGTCCAGCGCGTAGCCGGTCAGCCGGGCTCCGCCCGGGAGCACGCGCATGGCAATCGTGGGCAGGCTCGCCCCGGTCCGGGTGTCGTGCAGCAACGTCCCGTCTGCGGCCACGGGGATACGCCGGCCCCCAGCGTCGACCGTAGCCACCGGCACCTGCTCGGAAACCCGGATTCTCATCCCGTGCGGGAACTGGGTGGTGACCTCAAGGCCCTTGACGGCGGGATACGGCGCCACGGCCGTCTGCAACGCACCCATCTTGACGTCCAGCGTGGTCATGTTGCGAGCCGCGGCGCGCAGCACCGAACGAATCTGGCCGGCGTTCGGTCCGCTGGTTCCGACCACGCGCACGCTCTGTACCGCGACCAGCGAGGAGTCACGCAGCCACAGGTAAGCCCCGGCCAGCACCACCAACCCACCAATCAGCCCGGCGAGCAGGCGCGGCCCGGGACGGCGGAGGGCCAGCCCGCGCCGCCGGCGCCGGTTGCGG
>JALYZQ010000168.1 GCA_030948805.1 Actinomycetota bacterium
GGCCCGAGTCCGGGCCACGATCGGCTCCAGCGCGTTCACGCGACTTCGGCCAGCTCATGGGTGACGGCGACCAGGCCCTCCAGGGTCGCTGCCGCGGCCCCCGAGTCAACCGCCCCCTGAGCAGCCAGGACTCCGGCGCTCAGTGAGCCGGCCCCACCGGCGGCATAGATGGCCGCGCCGGCGTTGAGCACGGCCAGATCCCGGGGCGCCCCCGCTTCGCCGCCCAGGATCCGGCGGGCGATGTCGGCGTTCTGAACCGGGTCGCCACCCCGGATGTCCCGCGCCGGCGCCACCGGTAGATCGACCTGCTCGGGCGACACCGAGTAGCTCGTGATGCCCTCGCTGGTCACCTCCACGACCTTGGTCGGCGCCGAGATGCTGAGCTCGTCAAGGCCGTCGTCACTGGACACCAGCAGCGCGTGGTGGGTCCCGAGCCGGGCCAGCGCGCCGGCCATCGTCTCCAGGTAGCCGGGGTCCGAGACGCCGATCAGCTGCCGGCGGGCGCCGGCCGGATTGGTGAGCGGGCCAAGGAAGTTGAAGATCGTTCGCACGGCCAGCTCCCGCCGCACCGGAACCACATACCGGGTGGCCGAATGGTGAGCCGGGGCGAACATGAACCCGAACCCCACGCGCTCGATGCACTGCGCCACCGCCAGCGGGGTCAGGTCGATGCGGACGCCAAGCGCCTCGAGCAGATCGGCCGACCCCGACAGGCCGGTGGCCGAGCGATTGCCGTGCTTGGCCACCGGACACCCGGCCCCGGCGGCGATCAGGGCCGCGGTGGTCGAGACGTTGAAGGTGCGCCGGCCGCCTCCGGTTCCCGCGGTGTCGAGCAGATCCTGGCGGCCCACCCTGACCGGCACTGCCAGCGCTCGCATCGCCTCAGCCAGACCGGTCAGCTCAGCCACCGTCTCGCCCTTGGTGCGCAGGGCGATCAAGAAGGCAGCAATCTGAATCTCCGACGCGTTGCCGGTCATGATGCCCTTCAGCGCCGCGGCGGCTTGGTCCTGGCTGAGATCGTCCCCACTGGCCAGCGCCTCGATGGCGCCGGTCAGCAGTCCGTCAGAGCGGCTGCTCATGACGTGCCCTGCATGAAGTTGAACAACAGCTCCCGGCCCTGCTCGCTCAGCACTGACTCGGGGTGAAACTGCACCCCCTCCGCGGGCAGCTCCCGATGGCGGACGGCCATCACCAAGCCGTCGCCGTGGGCGCTGCGCTCCAGCACGGGCGGGAGCTGGGGATCGACGATCAGGGAGTGGTAGCGCCCCACGACCAGCGGACTGCGTAGGCCGGTGAAGATCGTGCGGCCGTCGTGCTCGATCGTTGTCACCTTGCCGTGCACCGGGTGGTGGGTGACGACCTTGCCCCCCCAGGCCTGGACCAGCGCCTGGTGGCCCAGACATACGCCGAGCAGCGGGATCCCGGCCTCGGGAAAGCGACGCACGGCCTCCAGCGTTATGCCCGCGTCGTCCGGCGTGCAGGGCCCCGGGGAGACGATCACCCGGTCATAACCGCGGACCAGGAGGTCGGACACCGCCGCCCGATCGTTGCGCACGACCTCGATCTCGGGTGAGGGACGCGATGTCGTCCCCACGTACTGGACGAGGTTGTAGGTAAAGCTGTCGTAGTTGTCGAGGACGAGCACTCTCATCATCAGCCTCCCCGGCTGACTATGCCCATTCGGGCTGGGCGACGGCCAGCTCGATGGCCTGCAGCACGGCCCGCGCCTTGGCCTCTGACTCGGCAAACTCGTAGGCCGGCTGGGCGTCGGCGACCGTGCCTCCTCCGGCCTGGATGTGGGCCACCCCGTCCTTGACCACCACCGTGCGGATGTGGATGCAGGTGTCGAGCTCTCCGGTGTAGCTGGCCCACCCGATCGCCCCCCCGTAGCCGCCGCGCTTGACCGGCTCGAGTTCGTCGATGATCTGCATGGCTCGCACCTTGGGCGCCCCGGAGAGCGTCCCTGCGGGGAGCACCGAGCGCAGCGCGTCGAGCGCTCCGACCCCATCGCGCAGACGTCCGATGACGCTGGAGACGATGTGCATGACGTGGCTGTAGTTCTCCACGATCATGAAGCTCTCGACCTCGACGCTGCCGTACTCGCAGACCCGCCCCAGGTCATTGCGGCCCAGGTCAACGAGCATCACATGCTCGGCGCGCTCCTTGTCATCGGCCATCAGCTCCTGGGCCATACGCAGGTCCTCCTCGGGCCCGGCGCCGCGCGGCCGCGTCCCGGCGATCGGCCGCGTGCTCACGCGACGTCCGCTGACCGTTATCAGCGGCTCTGGGCTGGCGCCGGCGATCTCGAAGTCTCCGAAGTCCAGGAAGTACATGTAGGGGCTGGGATTGACGGCGCGCAGGCCGCGGTAGATCGAGAACGCCTCCACGGGCACGGGCGCCGACCAGCGCTGCGAGGGGACGACCTGAAACACGTCGCCGGCGTAGATGTACTCGATCACCCGGGTGACCATGGCCTCAAACTGCTCCCGGGGCATGTTGGGGGTAAACCGGGGCGCCGAACGGCCGGGCTCAGGTGTCCGTGCGGGTGGCGGCAGCGGACCGGCCAGGCGCTCACGCACCGCGGCGATCGTGTCCACGGCCTGCCGGTAGGAGGCCGCCAGGTCATCCTCGGCGTAGACGTTGGCGATCACCGTCACCGTGTGCCGGAGGTGGTCGAAGACGACGAGCGCGTCAGTGAGCATGAGCGCCAGGTCGGGCAGGCCGAGCGGGTCGGGATTGGGCTCCCCAAGCGGCTCCACCGAGCGCACCAGGTCATAGGCGAACATCCCCACCGCGCCCCCCGCGAACGGCGGCAGGACCGACCCCGCTCCCGCGTCCGCCAGCGGAGCGGCCCGGTAGCGGCGCAGCTCCTGGGCGGCCAGTGAGTAGGGATCCCCCGGGTCGCCCTGCGACCAGCGCAGGACCTTGCGCGGCCGGTAGCCGATGAACGAGTAGCGCCCCACCCGCCCCTGATCGGCCGACTCGAGCAAGAACGCTCCCCGTTTCCCATCGCTCCCCGTCCCGGCGGCATCGCTGCCCGGCTCGCGGAGCTTGAGAAATGCCGACACCGGCGTCTGACAATCGTCGATGAAGGTCTCCGAGAGCGGGATCAGGTTGTGTTGCCCGGCCAGCCCGCGGACCACCGCCAGGGAGGGCCGCGGCCCCCCGGAGCGCGTCTCAGGGCCGGCGACGGCCATCCAGCACCCGTTCGGCGTCGGCCAGGGTCAGATCTCGTCCGCGCAGCAGCACAGCCAGGTGGTAGAGCAGGTCAGCGGCCTCCTCGGCCAAGCGCTGATCTGACTCCTGGCCCGCGGCCCGGGCCACCTCCTCGGCCTCCTCACGAACCTTCTCCCCGGTCAGCACGGGATCGGCCAGCAGCGTCGCGGTGTAGGAACCGGCCGGACGGGATTCGGCGCGCGACGCGATCGTTCTCTCCAGCTCGGGCAGCACCCCGAAGGGCGCGGCGGGCTCGAGCTCTCCGCGGTAAAAGCACGTGCGCTCGCCGGTGTGGCAGGCTGGGCCGGCCGGCTCGACGAGGACGACCAGGGCGTCGCCGTCGCAGTCATAGCGAACCGCCCGCACGGTCTGGGTGTTGCCCGAGGTCTCGCCCTTATGCCAGAGCTCCTGGCGCGAGCGGCTGAAGAAGTGGACCTCGCCCGTCTCCCGCGTGCGCCGTAGCGCGTCGGCGTTCATGTAGGCCAGCGTGAGGACTTCCCCGGTGCGCCAGTCCTGGACGACGCACGGGACCAGTCCGCGCTCGTCAAATGCGACCTCGGCGTCATCCACCGCCAAGATTGTAGGCGCGGCTCTAGTGACCGACCTCGTCGCGGGCCAGCTCACGATCCTCCTCGTCGTCATCGGCCAGCAGGATCGTGAATGGCCGCTGAGGGTGCCCCCGCTTCCTGACGTCCATCGGCTCCCTTCCTGCTCCGCGGGCCAGGTCAGGTTCTCATTCGATGCCCAGCCTGTCCAGGAGCCGCTCATCGGCGCGCCAGTGCCGGCGCACACGGACCGACAGCTCCAAGTGGACCTTGACGCCGAGCTCACGCTCGATCGTGCGCCGGGCGGCGACACCGATCGACTTGATCATCCGGCCCTTGGCTCCGATCAAAATCCCCTTCTGAGACTCGGTCTCTGAGAGCACCACCGCCTCGATGAGCACCAGATCGGGTCGGGGCCGGCTGATCTCCTGCACCTCGACCTCAACCGCGTGGGGCACCTCCTCACGCGTACGGGCCAGAACCTGCTCGCGCACCAGCTCGGCCAGGACCGCGGTCGGGCGCTGATCAGAGTGCTCGGCGGCCGAGAAGTAGAACGGCCCCGGGGGCAGCAGGGCGACTAGATGATCGACCAGCGCCGGCACTCCGGCTCCCGTGCGCGCCGAGACGGCAAAGATGTCATCGGCCAGCTCCAGTTCAGCGGCGGCGTGCAGGGCGGCGGCCACCTTGGCCTGACTCGGCCGGTCGACCTTGTTGACGGCGATCGTCACCGGTATCGACGAGCCGCTGGCGCGCAGCAGCTGGGCCAGGAAGCGATCCCCGGGGCCTATCCCCTGCTCCGCGTTGAGGACCAGCAGGCAAGCGTCGGCGTCGGACAGCTCGCGCTCCACGCGTTGCTGCATGCGCTGGGTCAGCACGTCGCGCGGACGCTGGACGCCGGGGAGATCGACCATAACCAGCTGCCAGTCCGGACCGGTGGCCACGGCGCGAATCGCGCGCCGTGTCGTCTGCGGCTTGTCGGACACGATCGCCACCTTGGCACCGACGATCATGTTGGCCAGCGTCGACTTGCCAACGTTGGGTCGTCCGGCCAGGGCCACGAAGCCCGACCGGGTAGGCGGGGCGTCGGCTGACGCCGGACGTTCTAGTTCACCCATCGCATGAGCTCTGACTGCAGAGCCAGCATCTCGCCCTCGTCGGTCTCATGGTCCATACCGCTCAGGTGCAGAGCGCCGTGGACCACCGCCTCGCGCAGATCCTCGGTGCGCGGTGGGCAGATCACGATGTCTCCCAGCTCCCGCGGCCCGGCGGCGCGACGGTCCTCGTCGATCCCGAAAGACAGCACGTCGGTGGCCGAGTCGATATGGCGGTGCTCGCGATTGAGCTGGCGGCTGCGCTCCTCGCCGACGAACTCGATCGCCATGTGACCGTCGTCGATGCCGGCCGAGGACAGGGCCAGGGCGCAGAGCTCCTCCAGCTCGACGGCGCTCGGTCCGTCGCCGGCGACCGCCTCGATGCCGATCACCTCGACGTCGAGCATCCCCGGTACTCAGGCTCTCGGGCTCGCGGCCCGCGGCCGAAGCTCGGGGGCCAGGCGCTGGGAATGCTCGTTGTAGGCGGCGACGATCCGCCGCACGAGCATGTGCCGGACCACGTCCTCCTCACCGAAGCGCACGAAGTCGATTCCCTCCACCTGCTCCAGGATCTCCGAGACGACCACCAGCCCGGAGTCCTGCTCGCGTGGGAGGTCGATCTGGGTGATGTCGCCGGTGACCACCATCTTGGAGTTGAAGCCCAGGCGCGTGAGGAACATCTTCATCTGCTCCGGACTCGTGTTCTGGGCCTCATCGAGGATGATGAAGCTGTCGTTCAGGGTTCGCCCACGCATGAAGGCCAGCGGCGCCACCTCGATGACCCCCCGCTCCAGATGCTGGGAGACCCGCTCGGGATCCAGCATGTCGTGCAGGGCGTCGAACAGCGGGCGCAGGTAAGGGTCGACCTTGGCCATCAGATCGCCGGGCAAGAAGCCCAGGCGCTCGCCGGCCTCGACCGCCGGACGGGTGAGAATGATCCGGTTGATCTCCCGCCGGCTGAGCGCGGCCGCGGCGAGCGCCACGGCCAGGAACGTCTTGCCGGTGCCCGCGGGGCCGATACCGAACGTGACGGTGTTCTGGCGGATCGAGTCGACGTAGTGCTTCTGGTTGACGGTCTTGGGCGCCACCTTGGTGGCCCGGTGGCGCCAGACGACGTCATCGAGGACCTGGGCTGGAGACTCGTGCTGATCAAGAGCGCGACTTACGGCCTCGATCGTGCCCGGAGCGATCTCATGGCCCTGTTGGATGAGCTCCGAGAGTCCGCTGACGACGGCGCTGGCCGCGTCTACGGCCTCCTCGTCGCCCTCCAGCGTGAGCACATTGCCCCGCAGGTAGACGTCGCAGTCCAGGTGGCCCTCCAGCGTGCGCAGCACCACGTCTCGGCTGCCGGCCAGCTCCGCGGCCACCGCGTTATCGAGCTCGAGCGCCTTGCGCAACCGCTCTACCCGGCCGTCCCCGCCGTCGACAGCGCTTCGCGAACGGCGGCCGATGCCCGCTTACCGTCGGCGCGACCCCCCGAGCGAGCCATGACGATCTTCATGACCGAGCCCATGTCCTGGGGCTGAGCCGCGCCCGTCTCAGCGATGGCCGCCCGGACGATCGCCTCCAGCTCGGCGTTGCTGAGCTCGGCGGGCAGGTAGAGCTCGATCAACTTGGCTTCGGCCTGCTCCTGCTCGGCCAGCTCGGGACGACCCGCGTCCCGAAATTGGGTGGCCGCCTCCAGGCGTCGCTTGCGTTCGCGGCGCAAAACGGCCAGCTCATCGCTGCCGCCGTCCTTGGCCGCCTTCTGCAGCTCACTGAGCACGAGGCGCAGGGCCCCGACACGGTCCTTCTCTCCCGCCTTCATGGCCGTTGTGATGTCGGCCCTGACCTGTTCGGCAACTGTCACTCACCCCCAAGGATAGCCCTCGCCATCACGGAAGCTCTGAGGCGGGGCCACGCGCCGGAGAAGGCAGCGC